>NZ_JBMOWQ010000263.1:0-10394 GCF_049310485.1 Pseudomonas sp. GZD-209 | reverse complement strand
CGTGCTCGAAGCCCTGGACCATCACCTGGTCTTCGTGGCCTTCCTGGTAGGTGTTGCCCACCGAGTCGGCGGTGAACGCGCCAGCGGTGATCAGGCCTTGTTTTTCGCCAGTGACGGACATGTAGGCGGGAGTTGCCATGCGTGTTGCTCTCCATGCGTTGAGAAAGTCGCCCGGTGGCAGAAAGTTGCCGAACGGGGGATGCGCATCCATACAAAATCTGCGCCAGTGAATTTTTATCTATATAAATCAATGACTTAAATGACAATGTCATTCGTTTGGATGGGTTTTTCAGCGATCGACATTCAAAAGTTGCGCAACTTCTTGCGCAGTGCTGGCAAAAAGTTGCGCAGTTGGCTGAAGAGCCCGTGCCGTAAGGGCTGTAGCGCTTCAGAGGGCATTTTTTGACTGACCAAGTGCGCAACTTCTTGCGCAGTTGAACCTGAGGTCAAATCTGCCGAATCGCAGAGGGAGAAACGATACCGAAGCGGTACTAGAGGAGGGAGTCAGACGCTTCTCAGTCAAAAGGAAGGATTGTTCTGACAACGAGGCTGCAAAAAACCTACAAACAGCAGGGCCGGATAAACGCCGCAGAGGCTGGCAACAGGCGCTGCGCCGCGCTACAACCCTCTGGGGGGCACACCGCTACGGAACCTGTGACGCCCCGCGAAGGTCGCAGCTATCCGAACGCTTCGCAGGTGGGTTTGCCACTGCGCTTGTGTCATCATGCTCCGACCGCCGGTTAGCCACCAAAGCCCTCTATGAACAAATCCTACGCATTGCTGCTTACCCTCGCCCTGCTCCAAGGCTGCCAGAGCCTGGCCCCGAACACGTCGGGCGGCCAGACACCCGCCGCCGATGCCGGCAAGAGCGCGGAAAAGCCCGTGGTGTACGGATCGTTCAAGCAGGAGACTGTCTACAGCCTGCTGGTGGCGGAGCTGGCCGGCCAGCGCAACCGCTTCGACATCGCCCTGAAAAACTACGTCGACCAGGCCGAGAAAACCCAGGACCCTGGCATTTCCGAACGCGCCTACCGCATCGCCGAATACCTCGGCGCCGACGAACCGGCCCTGGACACCGCGCTGATCTGGGCCCGTAACGACCCGCAGAACCTCGACGCCCAGCGCGCCGCCGCCATCCAGCTGGCCCGTGCCGGGCGCTACGACGATTCCATGACCTATATGGAAAAGGTGCTGCAGGGCCAGGGCGACACCCACTTCGATTTCCTCGCCCTGTCGGCCGCCGAGACCGACCAGAGCACCCGCGACGGCCTGATGCAGAGCTTCGACCGCCTGCTGGTGAAGTACCCCGACAACAGCCAGCTGGTGTTCGGCAAGGCCTTGCTGCTGAACCAGGACAACAAGCCCGAACAGGCCCTGGAGCTGCTCGAAAGCCACCCGCCGCAGAACGGCGAGATCGCCCCGGTGCTGCTGCGTGCCCGCCTGCTGCAGGCGCTGGACCGCGGCCCGGAAGCACTGCCGCTGCTGCGCGGGGCGATCCGCGACAACCCGGAAGACAAGCGCCTGCGCCTTACCTACGCGCGCACCCTGGTCGAGCAGGACCGCATCGACGATGCCAAGGCCGAGTTCGAAAGCCTGCTGCAGCAATACCCCGAAGACGACGAGATCCGCTATTCGCTGGCGTTGGTCTGCCTGGAAACCAAGCACTGGGACGAGGCCGAAGGCTATCTGCAGGAAATGGTCGAGCGTGACGCCAACGTCGACGCCGCCCACTTCAACCTCGGCCGCCTGCGCGAAGAGCGCGGCCTGCCCGCCGCCGCCCTGCGCGAGTACGCCCTGGTGGGTGCCGGCAATGACTACCTGCCGGCGCAACTGCGCCAGGCCGACATCCTCATTGCCAACGGCCGCAGCGCCGAAGCCTCGCGCCTGCTCGCCGAGGCCCGTGAAGCGCAGCCCGACTACGCCATCCAGCTGTACCTGATCGAGGCCGAGAGCCTGGGCAACAACGGCAAGGAGGCCCAGGCCGACCAAGTGCTGCAGCAGGCGATCAAGCGCTACCCCGACGACCTCAACCTGCTCTACACCCGCGCCATGCTCGCCGAGAAGCGCGACGACCTGACGCAGATGGAAAAAGACCTGCGCGCCATCATCGCCCGCGAGCCGGAAAACGCCATGGCGCTCAACGCGCTGGGCTACACCCTGGCGGATCGCACCACCCGCTACGGCGAAGCCAAGGCGCTGATCGACAAGGCCCACCAGCTCACCCCGGACGACCCGGCGGTGCTCGACAGCCTGGGCTGGGTCAACTACCGCATGGGCAAGCTCGACGAAGCCGAGCGCCTGCTGCGCCAGGCCTACGAGCGCTTCCCCGACCATGAAGTGGCCGCCCACCTGGGCGAAGTGCTGTGGGCCAACGGCAAGCGCCGCGAGGCCAAACAGTTCTGGGCCAAGGGCTTCGAAGCACAGCCCGACAGCCCCATCCTGCGCAAGACCCTCCTGCGCCTGACCGGATCCGAGAGCCTGTAAACATGTTTCTGCGTCATTGCATCACCTTCTCGCTCATCGCCCTGCTCGCCGGCTGCGCCGGTTTCGGCAGCAAAGAGGCCGTACAAGGCCAGGGCAGCCCGCAACTGTGGCGTGAGCACAAGCAGCAGCTGGCCAGCCTCGATGGCTGGCAGATCAACGGCAAGGTCGGCATCCGCGCCCCGCGTGACTCCGGCAGCGGCACGCTGTTTTGGCTGCAACGCCAGGACTACTACGACATCCGCCTGGCCGGCCCGCTCGGCCGCGGCGCCGCGCGCCTGACCGGGCGCCCCGGTGGCGTGGTGCTTGAAGTGGCCAACCAGGGCCGTTACCAGGCCGATAACCCCGAAGCCCTGCTGGAAGAACAGCTTGGCTGGCGCCTGCCGGTATCGCACCTGGTGTGGTGGGTGCGCGGCCTGCCCGCCCCGGACAGCAAGAGCCAGCTCACCCTCGACGGCGACAGCCGCCTGGCCAGCCTCAAGCAGGACGGCTGGCAGGTGCAGTACCTCAGCTACACCGAACAGAACGGCTACTGGCTGCCCGAGCGCCTGAAGCTGCACGGTGAGAACATCGACGTGACCCTGGTGGTCAAGGACTGGCAACCGCGCCAGCTGGGGCACTGACATTTGATGGAAAAGCTCACCCTCCCCGCCCCGGCCAAGCTCAACCTGTGGCTGCACATCACCGGCCGCCGCGCAGACGGCTACCACGAGCTGGAAACCGTGTTCCAGTTCCTCGATCACGCCGACGAGTTGAGCTTCGCCCTGCGCGACGACGGCCAGATCCGCCTGCAGACCGAAATCGAGGGCGTGCCCCACGACAGCAACCTGATCGTTCGCGCGGCGCGTCAGTTGCAACAGCAATCGGGCACCGCGCTGGGCGCAGACATCTGGCTGCACAAGGTATTGCCCATGGGCGGCGGCATTGGCGGCGGCAGCTCGGACGCCGCGACCACCCTGCTGGCGCTGGCCCACCTGTGGCAACTGGACTGGGATGAAGATCGCCTGGCCACCCTGGGCCTGAGCCTGGGGGCCGACGTACCGGTGTTCGTCCGTGGCCACGCCGCGTTCGCCCAGGGCGTCGGCGAACAACTGACCCCGGTCGACCCCAGCGAACCCTGGTACGTCGTACTGGTGCCGCAAGTGTCTGTCAGCACAGCGGAAATTTTTTCGCATCCAGAGTTGACACGTGATTCCCTCCCCCTTAAGATGCGCCCCGTTCCCGAGGGAAACAGTCGAAATGACTGCCAACCGGTAGTAGAGCAACGTTATCCTGAAGTTCGCAACGCGCTGATTTCATTGGGTAAATATACGGAAGCTCGAATGACCGGCACTGGAAGTTGTGTGTTTGGGGCCTTCCCAAGCAAAGCCGAAGCTGATAAAGTTCTGGCCCTTCTTTCAGCGACCCAAACAGGGTTTGTGGCGAAAGGAAGCAATGTTTCGATGTTGCATCGCAAGCTGCAAAGTCTGCTCAAGAAGTCGAGTTCATAAGAGCTCGCAGCAACAGATACAGGGGCGTCGCCAAGCGGTAAGGCAGCAGGTTTTGATCCTGCCATGCGTTGGTTCGAATCCAGCCGCCCCTGCCATTTTCCTATACTCATCCAGGTATACCCTCAGCCTTCAGGTACTGCGCGTGTCCAAGATGATGGTCTTTACGGGGAACGCTAACCCCGATCTGGCTCGGCGTGTCGTACGTCAGCTGCATATCCCTCTCGGTGACGTCTCTGTCGGTAAATTCTCCGACGGCGAGATCAGCACTGAGATCAATGAAAATGTCCGCGGTAAAGACGTCTTCATTATTCAGCCGACCTGTGCCCCGACCAACGATAACCTGATGGAACTGGTAGTGATGGCCGATGCCTTCCGCCGCTCCTCAGCATCCCGAATCACCGCCGTGATTCCTTACTTCGGATACGCCCGCCAGGACCGCCGTCCGCGTTCGGCACGTGTAGCCATCAGCGCCAAAGTCGTCGCTGACATGCTCACTGTCGTGGGTATCGACCGTGTACTCACCGTCGACCTGCACGCTGACCAGATCCAGGGTTTCTTCGATATCCCCGTCGACAACATCTACGGCTCGCCCGTACTGGTCGACGACATCGAAGACCAGCGTTTCGAGAACCTGATGATCGTCTCCCCGGACATCGGTGGTGTGGTACGTGCTCGTGCCGTCGCCAAGTCCCTGGGTGTTGATCTCGGGATCATCGACAAACGCCGCGAGAAGGCTAACCACTCCGAGGTTATGCACATCATCGGCGACGTCGAAGGGCGCACTTGCATCCTGGTAGACGACATGGTCGACACCGCCGGCACCCTGTGCCACGCGGCCAAGGCCCTGAAAGAACACGGCGCTGCCAAGGTTTACGCCTACTGCACGCACCCTGTCCTGTCGGGCCGCGCGATCGAGAACATCGAGAAGTCGGTACTGGACGAACTGGTGGTGACCAACACCATCCCGCTGTCCGCCGCTGCTCAAGCCTGTGACCGTATCCGCCAGCTGGATATCGCACCGGTAGTAGCTGAAGCGGTACGCCGCATCAGCAATGAAGAATCGATCAGCGCGATGTTCCGCTAAGCGGGACACGTGTTGATGTGAAGCGCCCCGCCCCAACCTGTGTTGGGGCGGGGCTTTTTTGCCATCCCCGTCTGGCGCTGGTCGCAAACGCCTTGCGGGAGGCTATTTTGGAGAAACAAAATGACTGACTTCATCCTGAACGCCCAAGCGCGTACTGACCTGGGGAAAGGTGCGAGCCGCCGCCTGCGTCACACGCTGAACATCCCTGCCGTTGTTTACGGTGGCGATAAAGAAGCCCAATCCCTGACCATCGTGGCCAAGGAAATCGCCAAGCTGTTCGAAAACGAAGCTGCCTTCAGCCACGTTATCGAACTGAACGTCGACGGCGCCAAGCAAAACGTCGTGGTCAAGGCCATGCAGCGTCACCCAGCCAAAGGCTTCATCATGCACGCCGACTTCGTTCGCGTCGTTGCTGGCCAGAAGCTGACCGCCAAGGTTCCAGTTCACTTCGTCGGCGAAGAAGCCCCGATCAAGAAAGGCGGCGAGATCTCGCACGTTGTTTCCGAGATCGAAGTTTCCTGCGAAGCCAAAGACCTGCCTGAGTTCATCGAAGTCGACCTGGCCAACGCTGAAATCGGCGCCATCATCCACCTGTCGGACCTGAAAGCTCCGAAAGGCGTAGAGTTCGTCGCTCTGGCCCACGGTGATGACAAAGCTGTTGCCAACGTTCACGCTCCACGCGTTGCTCCAGAAGCAGAAGGCGCTGCCGAGTAATCCACTCGCGCGCCGGTGTTGACCGGGTTACAGTGCGCGCCGCGCCCTGTAACCCACCAACTCCAAGGAAGAGCCCCTGACGTGACCGCCATCCAGTTGATCGTTGGCCTGGGTAACCCCGGCCCCGAATACGAACAGACCCGGCATAACGCAGGGGCTCTTTTCGTTGAACGCGTAGCCAGCGCCCAGCGTGTCTCCTTGACCGCTGACCGCAAATATTTCGGCCTGACGGCTAAATTCAGCCATCAGGGCAACGACGTTCGTTTGCTGATCCCCACCACCTACATGAACCGTAGCGGCCAGTCCGTGGCGGCCTTGGCCAATTTCTTCCGGATCAAGCCGGAGGCCATTCTGGTGGCACACGACGAACTCGACCTGCCTCCCGGCGTCGCCAAGCTCAAGCGCGGTGGCGGCCACGGTGGGCACAACGGCCTGCGCGACATCATCGCGCAGCTCGGCAACCAGAACGATTTTCACCGCCTGCGGCTTGGCATTGGCCACCCGGGCGACGCCAAGCTGGTCTCCAACTTCGTCCTGGGCCGCGCACCGCGCGCCGAACAGGAGAAGCTCGACGCCAGCATCGATTATGCCCTCGGCGTGCTGCCGGACGTGCTCGCTGGCGACTTCGCCAAGGCGATGCGCGAGCTGCACAGCCAGAAGGCCTGACAACTCTAGTAAGGGGAATACCCATGGGTTTCAATTGCGGCATCGTCGGCCTGCCCAACGTCGGCAAGTCCACCCTGTTCAACGCCCTGACCAAGTCCGGTATTGCGGCAGAGAACTTCCCCTTCTGCACCATCGAGCCGAACAGCGGCATCGTGCCGATGCCCGACGCGCGCCTGAATGCGCTGGCCGAGATCGTCAAGCCAAACCGCATCCTGCCGACCACCATGGAGTTCGTCGACATCGCCGGCCTGGTGGCCGGTGCCTCGAAAGGTGAAGGCCTGGGCAACAAGTTCCTCGCCAACATCCGCGAGACCGATGCCATCGCCCACGTGGTGCGCTGCTTCGAAGACGAGAACGTGATCCACGTTTCCAACAGCGTCGACCCCAAGCGCGACATCGAGATCATCGACCTCGAACTGATCTTCGCCGACCTCGACAGCTGCGAGAAGCAACTGCAGAAGGTCGCGCGCAACGCCAAGGGCGGCGACAAGGACGCCCTGGCGCAGAAGGCGATCCTGGAGAAGCTGATCCCGCACTTCACCGAAGGCAAGCCGGCACGCAGCCTGATGAAGAACATGGCTGACGACGAGAAAGCCGTCATCCGTGGCTTCCACCTGCTGACCAGCAAGCCGGTGATGTACATCGCCAACGTGGCCGAAGACGGCTTCGACAACAACCCGCACCTGGACGTGGTCAAGGCCATCGCCGAGGAAGAAGGCGCGGTCGTGGTGCCGGTGTGCAACAAGATCGAAGCCGAAATCGCCGAGCTGGACGACGGCGAAGAGAAAGACATGTTCCTCGAGGCCCTGGGCCTGGAAGAGCCTGGCCTGAACCGCGTGATCCGCGCCGGTTACGAGCTGCTGAACCTGCAAACCTACTTCACTGCCGGCGTGCAGGAAGTACGTGCCTGGACCGTACGCGTCGGCGCCACCGCGCCACAGGCCGCCGGCGTGATCCACACCGACTTCGAAAAAGGCTTCATCCGCGCCGAAGTGGTGGCCTACGACGACTTCATCCAGTTCAAGGGTGAAGGCGGTGCCAAGGAAGCCGGCAAGTGGCGCCTGGAAGGCAAGGATTACATCGTCAAGGATGGCGACGTGATGCACTTCCGCTTCAACGTCTAAGCACAGCTCGACGTCCTCCATCGCGGGGCAAGCCCGCTCCCACGCAGTCTGCACTGGACTCGTGGGAGCGGGCTTGCCCCGCGATGCTTTTGGGCAGGGAAAAGTTGAGTGTCTACGCAACTGACTGCCAGCAGAGTTGCATTTAACACCGCGAGGGACTGTCCCAGGCTAGTCACCTTTCCGTGACCAGGCATGCTCCCATGACGCAAACAATTCAACGCCCCCAGGCCGTGCCCACCGTGCAGGTGGACACCGACGAAGTCATCGTCACCGAATGGCGTTTCGCCCCCGGCGCCGAGACCGGCCGCCATCTGCACGGCCACGACTACGTGGTGGTGCCGATGACCGACGGCACCTTGCTGCTGGAAACGCCAGAGGGCGAGAAACGCGCCCCGCTGGTGGCGGGCCAGAGCTACTTCCGCAAGGCCGGCGTCGAGCACAACGTGATCAATGCCAGCGAGCATGAAGTGGTGTTCATCGAGACCGAGCTTAAATAGACAAGCCGCCCGCCAGGCTAACTGCACTGTCCCCATCGCTGGCAAGCCAGCTCCCACAGGGTATGCGCAAGCCTTGAAGTCGGCGCGGTCAAGGTGGGAGCCGGCTTGCCGGCGATAGGCATTGCTGTCGTTCGCTGACTTCACCCCCGCAGCACAACCGTCTACACTCCTCCCCTGCTTGAACCGGGATAACCGAAGCACTGCCTCGAAACCCGATGGACCTGACCACTGCTGGTCAACCGTCGGGACTAATGGGTCCGGACCTTGGCCGGCCTGTTTATCGGAGGCAACACATGAACCCGCGTATCTGGCTGCTGGCCCTGGCGACTTTCGTCACCGGCATGGCCGAAAACATCACCGTCGGCATCCTGCCGGCACTGGCCGATGGCCTGGACGTTCCGCTCGGTGTGGCCGGGCAACTGACAACCGTCTTCTCCCTGAGCTTCGCCCTCGCCGCGCCCTTCTCTCCCCTGCTGACCACACGCTTGCCGTTGCGTGGCCTGCTGTGCGCCACCCTGGCGCTGTTCGCCCTGTGCAACCTGCTGGCGGCATCGGCGCCCGGTTACACCGCGCTGCTGATCGCCCGCATCGGCATGGCCGCGACCAGCGCGTTGACCTGTCTCACCTGCACCCTGATGGCCACGCGCATGGCCCCCGAAGCCCTGCGCGGGCGCGCCATCGGGGTGATCTTCATGGGTATCTGCAGCTCGCTGATCCTGGGCGTGCCGGCCGGCATGCTGTTGTCCGACGCCCTGGGCTGGCGCGGCGTGTTCGTTGGCCTGAGCGGCCTGGCGGTGGTGGTGCTGCTGATGGCCTGGCGCGGGCTGCCGACGTTGCAGAGCGACGAACGCATCGCCCTGGCCAGCTACCTGCGCCACGTGCGCGACAGCCGCCTGACGGCCGCGCAGGGGGTGTCGCTGTTGATGATCGCCGGGCACTTCACCGTGTTCGCCTACCTGGCGCCCTACGCCCAGCAGGTCGCCCAAGTGCCGAGCCAATGGCTGGCGGCAGTGTTCGCGGCATTCGGCATCGCCGGTGTCTCGGGCGGTTACATCGGCGGCTGGATGGCCGATCGCCTGGGTGTGGCCAAGGCCATCCTGCTGGCGCCCTTGCTGTACCTCGCCAGCCTGTTGCTGCTGCCGCTGAGCGCGAGTACGCCGTGGCTGTTCCTGCCGGCGATGATGCTCTGGGGCGGGCTGAGCTGGACCACCTCGCCGGTGGTACAGAGCTATCTGGCCAAGCGTGGGGAAGATACCTTCCCGGCGGGTATGAGCCTGAACATGTCGGCCATGCACCTGGGCGTCGGGTTGGGGTCGGCCATCGGCGGCGTGGTGATAAGCGGCTCGACGCTGGCCGCCACACCCTGGGCCGGGGCACTGTTGACGACACTGGCGGCGGGGCTGGCGATCTGGTCGGCCATGCCACGGGCTGGCGCGTTGAAAATGGCGCAGTGATCACTCACGGCGCCAGTCGAGGGGTTTACTTGGCCAGCTTGTCGTAGCTGGTCATCAGGTTGCGGTAGTCGGGGATGTGGTTGGAGAACAACGTCCCCAGCCCTTCGATGTCGTTGCGCCAGTCACGGTGCAGTTCGCAGGCCACGCCGAACCAGGTCATCAGCTGCGCGCCGGCAGCCTCCATGCGCCGCCAGGCCGAATCGCGGGTCAGCTCGTTGAAGGTGCCGGAGGCATCGGTGACCACGAACACCTCGAAGCCCTCCTCCAGCGCCGAGAGGGCCGGGAAGGCCACGCAGACTTCGGTCACCACCCCGGCGATGAGCAGTTGCTTCTTGCCGGTGGCCTTCACCGCCTTGACGAAGTCTTCGTTGTCCCAGGCATTGATGTTGCCGGGGCGAGCGATGTACGGCGCATCGGGGAATTGCGCCTTGAGCTCGGGCACCAGCGGGCCGTTGGGGCCGGTCTCGAAGCTGGTGGTGAGGATGGTCGGCAGCTTGAAGTACTTGGCCAGGTCCGCCAGCGCCAGCACGTTGTTCTTGAACCGGTCGGGGTCAATGTCGCGTACCAGCGACAGCAACCCGGCTTGATGGTCGACCAGCAGGACGGCAGCGTTGTTCTTGTCCAGTCGCTTGTATTGGAACGCCATGGCTGAACTCCTTGCTTTGCAGGTAGGGAGTTTCCAGCGTAGGCAATCAACAGGCACAAGGCCGACCGTCAGTCGGCCCAGGGCATCTGATTGCTTCAGAGTCCTGACTGCGCTGTTTGCACGGGTAGCGACATACGCTAACTAACTGGTTTACCTGAACGCGTGGGGGGGGGGGGGGGGGGGGGGGGGGGGGGGAGGGGGGGGGCGGGGGGAGGGGGAGGAGAGGCACCAAGTGCGA
>NZ_JBMOWQ010000262.1:0-15069 GCF_049310485.1 Pseudomonas sp. GZD-209 | reverse complement strand
GGAGCGGGCTTGCCCCGCGATGGATGGCACCGGCTGCGCCGGTATCGCGGGGCAAGCCCGCTCCCACGGCCAGTGCTCGGCTCGAGAACGCAGGGACGGGTGATCTATCCATCAGTTCACAATTTCCTGAACTGATTATTTGCGCGCAGCGATTTGTCCCCTTCGCCGCCCCCACCAGAATCGCTTCACCAACAATCACAATAATCGTGAGGCCACTCCCGTGGACCAGACACTCCAGGTACGGCAGGCCGCCGCCGACCTCGTTGCCGCCTTCGCCAGCAATGACACCGCCCGCTACTTCGCCTGCTTCAGCGAAGACGCCACCTTCCTTTTCCACACCTTGGCGCAACCGCTGCTGTCGCGCCGCGCCTACGAAGAACTCTGGGCTTCCTGGCAGGCAGATGGCTTCGCCGTGCTCGGCTGTGAATCCAGCAATGTACAGGTGAGCCTGCAAGGTGACGTGGCAATCTTCATGCACGACGTGGCCACACGCCTGCGCGTCGCCGGTGAAACCCTCGACCTGAGCGAGCGCGAGACCATCGTCTTCCGCCAGCACGGCGAGCGCTGGCTGGCCTGCCACGAGCACCTGTCGGTCGTCTCGCCGGCCTGATCCCCTTTCAAGCGGCCTTGCCGCACTGCCATCGCACCCACAACAAGGCCCCTTGAGGCCGACAACATTCGCGCTGGAGCACCACCATGAGCCACTCGACCGGTATCGAGACCAATGGCGTCGAACAGATCCCTGACGATCAACGCGACGCCGCCCCGCTGGACCTGTTCCGCCTGATCTTCGGCGGCGCCAACACCTTTGCCACCGCTGTGCTGGGCAGCTTCCCGGTACTGTTCGGGCTGTCGTTCCAGGCTGGCGTGTGGGCGATCCTGCTCGGCGTCGGCGTGGGCGCGCTGATCCTTGCGCCGATGGGCCTGTTCGGCGCGCTCAACGGCACCAACAACGCGGTGTCCTCGGGTGCGCATTTCGGCGTGCACGGGCGCATCGTCGGCTCGTTCCTGTCGCTGCTCACTGCCGTGGCGTTCTTTTCGCTGTCGGTGTGGAGTTCGGGCGATGCCCTGGTCGGCGGCGCCAAGCGCCTGGCCGGCCTGCCGGAAACCGACCTGACCCTGGGCCTGGCCTACGGCCTGTTCGCGGTGCTGGTGCTGGTGGTGTGCATCTTCGGCTTCCGCTTCATGCTGTGGGTCAACAAGATCGCCGTGTGGGCCTCGAGCCTGCTGTTCCTGCTGGGCATCTTCGCCTTCGCCGGGCCGTTCGACGCGGGCTACGCCGGCAGCGTCAACCTCGGCCAGGCCGGCTTCTGGGCAGCCTTCGTCGGCGCGGCGATCCTGGCCATGAGCAACCCGGTGTCGTTCGGTGCCTTCCTCGGTGACTGGTCGCGCTACATCCCGCGGGCCACGCCGAAATCGCGGATCATGCTGGCGGTGATCCTGGCCCAGGTGGCCACGCTGATCCCGTTCCTGTTCGGCCTGTGCACCGCCACCCTGGTGGCCAGCCAGGCGCCAGACTACATCGCCGCCAACAACTACGTCGGTGGCCTGCTGGCGATCTCGCCGGGCTGGTTCTTCCTGCCGGTGTGCCTGATTGCGGTGATCGGCGGCATGTCCACCGGCACCACGGCGCTGTACGGCACCGGCCTGGACATGTCCAGCGTGTTCCCGCGCCTGCTCAGCCGCGCCGCTGCCACGCTGCTGATCGGCGTGCTGGCCATCGGTTTCATCTTCGTCGGGCGCTTCACCTTCAACCTGGTGCAGAGCGTGTCGACCTTCGCCGTGCTGATCATCACCTGCACCAGCCCCTGGATGGTGATCATGATCCTCGGCCTGATCACCCGCCGCGGCTTCTACCACGCCGACGACCTGCAGGTGTTCACCCGTGGCCAGCAAGGCGGTCACTACTGGTTCTGCCACGGCTGGAACTGGCGCGGCATGGGCGCATGGATCCCCAGTGCGCTGGTCGGCCTGTGCTTCGTCAACCTGCCTGGGCAGTTCGTCGGCCCGTTGGGTGAACTGGCCGGCGGCATCGACCTGAGCCTGCCGGTCACCCTCGGTATCGCCGGCGTGCTGTACCTGATCCTGCTCAACCTGTTCCCTGAACCGGCTGGCGTGTACGGCCCGCAAGGCCCGCGCTGGGTGCGTTGCAAAAGCACGCCGGTGAAGCCCGTGACCACCGCCGAAATGGCCTGACTGGAAACCGACCATGACCACCTCTCACTACATCGACGGCCGCTGGGTCGAAGGCCAGGGCAGCGACTGCATCGTTGTGCAGAACCCCTCCGACGGCCTGCCGTTCGCCGAACTGATGGCCGCCAGCACGGGCCAGGTCGACCAGGCCGTGGCCGCCGCACGCCGTGCGCTGAGCACCTGGAAAACCGTGCCCGCCAGCGAGCGCGCCAGCTACCTGCGCGGCTTTGCCGAGCACCTGGGCCAGCGCCGCGACGAGCTGATCGCCTTGCAGATGCGCAACAACGGCAAGCCGCGCCACGAGGCCGAGATCGACCTGGACGACGCCATCGCCACCTTCGCCTACTACGCCGACCTGGCTGAACAGTTGCCGGAAAAAAACCGTGATGTGCCGCTGGCCGCACCAGGCTTTACCGCCCGCACCCGCCTGGAACCGGTGGGCGTGGTCGGCCTGATCGTGCCGTGGAACTTCCCGCTGGTGACCAGCGCCTGGAAGCTCGCCCCGGCCCTGGCCGCCGGCTGCACCGTGGTGCTCAAGCCCTCGGAAGTGACCCCGCTGATCGAGCAGGCCTACGGCCAGATCGCCGAAGCATTGGGCCTGCCGGCCGGCGTACTGAACATCGTCAACGGCAAGGCCGAGACCGGCGCCGCCCTGAGCGGCCACAACGGCCTGGACAAGCTGTCGTTCACCGGCAGCAACGGCGTCGGCAGCCAGGTGATGCGCGCAGCCGCCGCGCAATGCCGGCCGGTGACCCTGGAGCTGGGCGGCAAGTCGGCCATCGTGGTGTTCGACGATTGCGACGTCGACCAGGCCGTGGAATGGATCGTCGCCGGCATCACCTGGAACGCCGGGCAGATGTGCTCGGCCACCTCGCGCCTGCTGGTGCAGGACGGCATCGCCGATGCGTTGCTGCCGCGCTTGCAGGAGGCGCTGGAGAATCTGCGCGTCGGCAACCCGCTGAGCGAGGAAGTGGACATGGGGCCGCTGACCAGCCAGGCGCAGTGGCTCAAGGTCGCCAGCTACTTCGCCAAGGCCCGCGAGGAAGGCTTGAAGTGCCTGGCCGGCGGCAAGGCGCTGGACCGCGACGGCTGGTTCGTCAGCCCGACGCTGTATGTGGACGTGCCTGAGAGCAGCCGCCTGTGGGCCGAGGAGATTTTCGGGCCGGTGCTGTGCGCGCGGCGCTTCGTTACGGAAGCCGAGGCCATCGTGCAGGCCAACGACAGCCGCTTCGGGCTGGTCGCCACCGTGTGCTCCGCCGACCTGGAACGCGCCGAACGCGTGGCCGATGCGCTGGAGGTGGGGCATGTGTGGATCAACTCGGTGCAGGCGGTGTTCGTCGAGACGTCGTGGGGCGGGACCAAGGGCAGCGGGATTGGGCGCGAGCTCGGGCCTTGGGGGTTGTCGGGGTATCTGTCGGTGAAGCATGTGACGCGGTGTTTGGGCTAGACAGGCGCTACAAGGGTCGCGGCCGACACTTGGTGGCCCGCACTCGGTCATCAGCCCTCGTGCTCAAGCTCCCTGAAAGGGCTGGTCCCAATGACAAAAAGGCCCTTGCCGGCTCGAACGGCAAGGGCCTTTGGCTTTACGCTGACCAGTGAGTCTGCAAGAGGAGTGATTCCATGGAGTATGACGATCAACTAATCGAGGATGCCGTACTGGCCCTGCTGGCGACGTTCAGCTTCAACAACGGTAATGCCTGGAAGGGCTTTGATTTCCAGGTGATGAACAAGCTGCATGAGAAGGAGTTCATCACCACGCCATGTGGCAAAGCGAAGTCTGTCTGGCTTACTCCAGAAGGAATGGAGCGTGGCCGGATGATTGCCGATCAGCTATTCACGAAACCTGCAAAAAAGTGATTGAACATTGATCTGCCGCTGTCACCGTAGTGCAAGCATCATCGTCTTCGGTGACAGCTGTGGACAGGCTGTGAACCCCGCAGTTTTGGCATAGAAGCGCTCCAGACGCTCATCAAGCGGGTGCACGATCATTGCAACACATCCGACGATCTCGGACGCAACCAGAGCTCTCTCGACAGCGTCCTGCAACAGGTCCGTGGCAACCCCTTGCCCAGCAGCTCTCAGGGTTACACCCATTCGCCCCAGCACCACCACCGGCAAATCATTTGGGGCATTGCGTCGCACGCTTGCGGAAGAACCATGAGCACGCGCCACGGACCCCGTCGAAAGCGTGTAGTAACCGGCCACAATCGACGTGCCCTTGAAGCAGGTGACATACACCACCGCGTGCTTCGCTATCTGCGCCTTGTAAGCCTTTTCACGGAGGTAGCCATTGATCGACGCCTCTCCACAGTCGAACTGACCTAGCTCATGAAAGGCTTCGAGCTTCTGCGGAGCGCTCAGCTCCAGCGCTTCGGCCTTGCCAACAGCTTCTTCACGCATTCATTGCTCCTGATGGGGCTGTCTTCAAGCGCCTGGGTGAATTGATCGAAGGCTTCGTCATCAAGCAGGAACAACCGACGCTCCATCAGTACTTCCTCAGCACGTCGGCAAGCCGCATCGAGAACGAAGCTGGTGCGGTCACCGCCCACAATCTCCACGGCGGCATCGATGAGGTCTCTGCGATGCTCGGCCACTCTCATGTTCAACGGTACGGCCTTGCTCCGATCCTTGATCTGTAAATCGCTCATTGGTGACTCCCAGCCCATCCCACGGGGCACTGAATCGACGAAGGATATCGACCAGACAAAGGCTACTCCAGCGTAACGCAAATGTATAGCCAGATATCAATTTACGTTACGCTTAGACTGCTCATGTCGATGCTTAGATTGACCTTGCTCGCTTTGGCTTGCACGTCAGGGCATTCTGAGATTGGAACCAGTTGTTTCAACTGCGTCACGGCTACAGGGTGCAGGGCGAATGCCTTGCAGCGCTCTTGAGATCGAGCGCCGCCCACGCGGCGCATCGCTTAGGAGCCCTCACCCAATCATCCATCTCCCCCGTGACTTTTCCCCCTCCCCGCAAAGTCCCACTCCCTGGTAGCCCCATAATCACAACACCAGGCCGGCCTTCTATCTATGCACCCTCAACGCACCACCTTGCACAACGAACTGCACGCCCGCCCGTCGCTGTATTTCGACGGCCCGGCCCATGTCTTCCACCTCGCCCTGCTCGGCGGCGACGCGGCCTGCCAGTCGCTGCTGCAACGCTGCTGCCCCGAAGCGCCCGACCCGTACGCGGCCCAGGGCATCACCCAGCTCGACGGCCATCCGTTCAAATGGGAACGGCATACCGAGTTCTTCACCCTGACCCTGGTCGTGCCCTGCGCCAGCAGCGACAGCGACTGGCAGCTGCTGCCAGACGTGCTGGCCAAGGCCATCGCCCCGCAGGCGGCGCAGGTGATCAACGCGGTGCAGGTGCTGGTGCGCGATGAACAGGGCCTGGACCTCACCCGCTACGGCTTCAAGGACCCTTGCGGTTCCTGTGTCGGCGGCGGCGATGCCGCGGTGTGGAGCGACTTCCGCCTGACCGCCGACGGCACCAACCGTTTCCTGTTCATCAACCGCCGCCTCAACGCCTACCGCCAGGGCCGCATGATCCGCCGCCTGCTGGAGATCGAGACCTACCGCATGATGGCCTCGCTGACCCTGGACACGGCGAAAACCCTGAGCCACGAGCTGGACGCCTTCGACAAGACCCTGGTGAGCCTGTCCGAACGCGGCGCCAGCGCCGCCGGGCATGACTCCAAAGCATTGCTCGAAGCCATCGCCCTGCTGTCGCGCCAGGTGGTCAGCCGCACGGTGAAGACCCGCCACCGCTTCGGTGCCACCCAGGCCTATGCGCAACTGGTGTTCGAGCGCCTGGGCGAATTGCGCGAAAGCCATGTGGGTGATTGCCAGCGCCTGGGGGTGTTCATCGAGCGGCGCTTCAAGCCGACCGTGCGCTACTGCGCGGCCACCGAGCAGCGCCTGGAGCAACTGGCGAAGAACGTGGCCAACCTCGGCGACCTGTTGCAGGCGCGGGTGCAGGTGGAGATGGAAGAACAGAATGCCGGGATCCTGCAAAGCCTCAATGCCCGGGCCGATGCCCAGGTGAAGATCCAGCGGGCGGTGGAAGGCTTGTCGATCATTGCGATCACCTACTACCTGCTGAACCTGTTCAAGCTGTTGTATGGCGGGCTGAATGTGCTGGGCGCGGGGCTGGCGGCGCGGGAGGCGTTGCTGGGGATGGCGCCGCCGGTGCTGCTGGTATTGCTGGTGATCTTGCTGCGCATCAGGCGCGCCAAGCAGCACTGAACAACCCATCGCGGGGCAAGTCGCATCGGCGCACCGCCGCTCCCACGCCAAACTTTTGGCCGCGACGGTGCGTGGGAGCGGGCTTGCCCCGCGATGATCGTTACGCCAGCTCGTCGGCCGGTCGGCCATTCTCCTGCACCAGCACCATGGTCTGCTGCGAGGACAGGGCGATGCCTTCATCGCGCAGGCGCCCGAGGATGGTGAACAGCAGATCACTGCGGGTGCTCGACACTTGCCGCGGCGAAGCCACGTAACCGCTTACACCTATCACCATGCCACTGCTGGTCAGGTCCTTGAACGTCACCGAACAGGCCGGCGCATCGAGGATCGACTCATGCTCGTGGTAGGCCGCCAGCAACACTTCGCGCACCTTGGCCGGGTCTGTCTCCAGCGGCAGCGTGAGGGTGATGCCGACCACCCCGAGGGCATTGGCCATGGTCACGTTGCGCACGTTCTGCGAAATGAACTGCGAGTTGGGCACGATCACCGTCGAGCGGTCGGACATCTGGATCTCGGTGGCGCGCACGTTGATGCGGCGGATATCACCCTCCACACCCGCCAGGCTGACCCAGTCGCCCACTTTCACCGGGCGCTCGGTCAACAGGATCAGGCCGGAGATGAAGTTCTGCACGATCTGCTGCAGGCCGAAACCGATACCTACCGACAGCGCACTGACCACCCAGGTCAGGCTGGTCAGGTTGATGTGCAGGGTGGACATCACCAGCATGGCCAGGAACAGGAAGCCCAGGTAACCCACCAGGGTCACCAGGGAGGCACGCATGCCGGCGTCCATGTCGGTTTCGGGCAGCAGGCGATCGCTGAGCCAGCGCTTGACCACACGGATGGCGAACCAGCCACCGATGAAGATGGCCACGGCCATCAGGATGTCCTGAGGCACGATGTTCAGGTTGCCGAGCACCTTGCCGCCGGTGCCGTCCCAGTCGGCCAGGCTCAGCAGCAGCTCACCCGGGCTGGTGCCCGAAGGCATGAATACCAGCAAGGCGGCGGCGAACAGCAGCACCGTGCGGCCGATACCGGCCAGGATGGTGCTGGCCTGGGCCTGGTGGCGCTGTTGCAGGCCCAACGCCGAAGCCAGCGCCAGGCCACCGGGTTGGCGTGGCGAAAGCAAGGTTTCGCAGAGGTCGCCGAACACCGTGACCAGCAGGTAGGCACACACGGTGACCACGCTGATCCACAGCAGCTTGGCGGTGAGGAAGTAGGCCAACGTCAGGTAGCCGGCCACCAGCGCCAGCAGGATCGCCACCACCCACACCACGATCACGAACGGGATCAGCCCGATCAGGCCCTTGGGGCGCTCCAGGCCATGCTGGCGACGGGCGCGGCGGAAGCACACCAGCGCAGCCACGAACAGCAGCGACACCACCAGCGCGGTCAGGCCGTTGGTGGCCAGGGTCAGCGCCAGGCTGGTACCGATCACGCTGTTGATGCGCTCCATGGTGAGCATCACCATCAGCGTCAGGGCCAGCACCTTGGGGAACCAGCCCAGGGCGCTGGCCACTTCATCGGCAATCGGCGGCAGGCGCCACGACGGGCGCTGCAGCATCAGCATGGCGCGGCCCAGGCCCGAAATGAAGGCGCTGAACACCACCAGGGCGAGGACATGGTTGGTCAGGCTGGCCAGGTCGGTGCCCAGCTCGGCGCTGCTTTCCAGGCCCCAGCGCAGCAACGACACCGAGCCGGAGATGGTGCCCAGGGTCGCCAGGCTGACGCTCAAGGCCAGGGCGCTGCGGCGCAGCCGGCCTTCGGGCAGCCAGCGCACCATGGCGTCAGCCAGCAACCGTTCGAGCACTCGGCGCACCAGGGTCCAGACCAGCACGGCGGCCACCAGGGCGCTGATGAACAACCAACGGTGCTCGGCGCTGAACGCGCTGGCCATGGCGTCGGCGGCCTCTGCGCGCAGGTCGCGCAGGCGGGCCACATCGTCATCGGTGGGACGGATCAGGCTCGACCAGAACGCCGGGCTCAGCGGGCTGGCGGCGCGGCTGGTGATCTGCGAGTTGAACAGGCTGCGGCGCAGGTTGACGATCTGCGTGGACAGGTCACGGGCCGACTGGGCCAGCGCGGTGGTGTCCTTCTGCTCGGCAAGCACCGCGTTCTTCTGATCGGTCAGTTGCTTGCGCTGGCGGGTCAGGCTCTCGGCCTCTTCCGGCATCGGCGGGCCGAGCACGTTGAGCTGGTCGTCCAGGCGCTGCACATCGGCGGTACGCGCGGTGACCAGTACATCGGCCTGACGCTGCACTTGCAGAGCCGACTGGCGCAACTGCGCGAGCAGGTCGTCGTTGGCGTTGCTGGTGACGCCCTGGCGGATCTGGTCGAGCCGTTCGCTCAGCTCTTCCAGGCCAGCGTTCTCGTCCAGCACCTGCTGCTCGGCCACGGCCAGCCGCGACACCGGGGTGACTGGGGCAGCCCAGGCGGGTACGGCCACCCACAGCAGTAGGGCCAAAATCCCCACATAGAATCGGTCAAGGCTGACACGCCTCATCGAATGTTCCTCTATACAACTCGACAGGGCGTGAATTCTACGCGGTCCGGCCGCTCAGGAGGGTGCCGTTTCTCGGGCCAGCAACTGGCGTTTGCGTTCCACCCCCCAACGGTAACCGCTGAGGTCGCCATCGCGGCGCACCACGCGGTGGCACGGGATGGCCACCGCGATCGTGTTGGCCGCGCAGGCCTGGGCCACGGCGCGCACGGCCTTGGGCGCGCCGATGCGCTCGGCGATGTCGGTGTAGCTGACCCGGCTGCCCGCCGGCACTTCACGCAAGGCCTGCCAGACCCGCTCCTGGAACGCCGTGCCCTGCACATCCAATGGCAGCGCCAGGCCCAGCGCCGGGGCTTCGACAAAGCCGATCACCTCGGCGACCAGGCGCTCGAAGGCGGCATCGCCACCGATCAGGTGGGCTTTGGGGAACTTGTCCTGCAGGTCCTGGAGCAACGGCTCGGGTTCATCGCCCAACAGGATCGCGCAGATACCGCGCTCGCTCTGCGCCACCAGGATCGCCCCCAGTGAACACTGGGCGAGGGCAAAGCGGATGGTCGCGCCCTGCCCGCCGGCCCGGTACTCACGGGGGCGCATACCCAGGCGCTCGGCGGCACTTTCATAGAAGCGGCTGTTGGAGTTGTAGCCGGCGTCATAGATGGCCTCGGTGACACTGCCGGCAGCCTCCAGCCCCTCGCGCAGGCGTCGGGCGCGGTAGGCCGAGGCATAGGCCTTGGGGGTAAGGCCGGTTTCGGCCTTGAACAGGCGGTGCAGATGAAAGGGGCTGAGGTTCAGATCGGCGCCCAGTTGCTCGAGGTTGGGTGCCGTGTCGCTGGCTTCGATCAGGCGGCAGGCGCGGGCCACCACTTCGCTGCGGCGTACCGCGTGGGTGCCACCTGCACAACGTTTGCAGGCACGGTAACCGGCCGCCTCGGCTTGCCGGGCGTCATTGAAGAACTCGACGTTCTGGCGTTTGGCCAGGCGCGACGAGCAGGCCGGCTGGCAGTACACGCCGGTGGTACGCACGGCGTAAACGAAGTGGCCGGTGGCTGCGCTGTCGCGGGTTTGCACGGCGTGCCAGCGCTCGGCGTCGGTGGTGAAGGTGGGGACGAGGATCATGGCGTCGCTCCTTTGATTCGCTGCAGTTACCTTGCCTGGACAGGCGGAGCGGCGAACTCCGATTCTTGCGGTGATTACACCGGCCTCATCGCGGGGCAAGCCCGCTCCCACGAAAGATCGAGATCTGGCGTGGGAGCGGGCTTGCACCGCGATAGGGCCGATAGCCAGTCATGCGCGCCACAGATACCAGGCCGCCACCGTCCGGTACGGGCTCCACTGCTCCCCCAACACCCGCATCCGCGCAGGCGTCGGCGCCTTCTCCAGGCCCTTCATCCGCCGATACCCCTCACGCACGCCAAAGTCATCCACCGGCAGGATATCCGAGCGCTCCAGGCTGTAGATCAGCAGCATCTCCACCGTCCAGCGCCCCACGCCGCGCAGCGTCACCAGGCGCTCGATCAGTGCATCATCGGCCAGGGCCAGCGCTTCGTCGCGGCTGGGCACGATGCCGTCCAGGCTGGCCTGGGCGATGCCCTGCAGGGTCGCGGTCTTGCTGGCGGAAAACCCACAGGCCCGCATCGCCTCCGGCGTGACCCGCAGTAATTGCTCGGGCGCTGGAAAGCACTGCCCGGGAAACAACGCCAGCAATCGCCCAAGAATCGCCTCTGCCGCCCGCGCATGCAGCTGCTGATAGGCAATTGCCCGCACCAACGCTTCGTAGGGTTCACGCCCCGGGGTGGCGGCATGCAGGCAAGGGCCGGTTGCGGCAATGTGCCGCGACCAGTCCGGATCCTGCCCGGCCAGAAACTCGGCGGCGGCCGTGAAGGCACGGGGCGTAAGGTCTGCAAGGATCATCGGGGGGCTCGAACAGGCTGAAAGACTTCAGCCTAGCGCAACCGCTCATCGGCGAAACGCTCAATCTTGCGCATTGAATCGTTGGCATACCATTGATCTGTCTGCCGTGCCCCGCATAGAATTGAGAACAATTCACAATCACATTAACCGGGCAAGGCTCTCCAGACGATGCAGATCCCTGACACGCTGCAACCGGCCGAAGTCGATCTGCTTTATCGCAATCACCACAGCTGGTTGCGCAACTGGCTCAGCGCCCGCACCGGTTGCCGGGACAACGCCGCCGACCTCGCCCAGGACACCTTCGTGCGCCTGCTCAAGGCGCGCCAGGTTTCACCGCTGAAAGCGCCGCGTGCCTATTTGAGCAGCATTGCCCGTGGCCTGATGATCGACCAGTTCCGCCGCCGCGCCCTGGAAAAAGCCTACCTCGAAAGCCTGGCCAACCTGCCGGAGCTGCAAGCGCCCAGCGAAGAACAGCGCCTGGTCATCCTCGACACCCTCGAACGCCTAGACAGCGCCCTGCACAGCCTCAAACCCCGCGCGCGCCAGGCCTTCCTGATGGCCCAGCTCGACGGCCTGCCCCTGGCCCAGATCGCCCTGCGCCTGGACGTGTCGCGGGCCACGGTCGAGCGCGACCTGGCCAAGGCCTTGGGCGTCTGCTATCGGTTGCGCTATGCCGACCTCTGACCAGCACCCCACCCAAGCCCAGGTCGACCAGGCCATCGACTGGCTGGTGAAGCTGCGCTACGACAGCCCCGGCCCGCGTACCCAGCAACAGTTCCAGCTGTGGCTGGCCAGCCACCCGCAACATGCCGAGGCCTGGCGACGGGTCAGCGAACTGAGTGACGAACTGGCCAGCCTGCCTGGGGAGTTGAGCCGTCGCACCCTGGAGGGCAGCGAGCGTCAACGCATGAACCGTCGTGACCACCTGAAGCTGCTGTCGGTACTGGCGCTGGGTGGCACGCTTGGCTGGACGGCGCGCGAGCCGCTGGGGCTACCGGCACTGCTGGCCGACAGCAGCACCGCCACGGGTGAGCGCCGCGAGCTGCAGGGCAGCGACGGCAGCCGCATCCGCCTCAACACCGCCAGCGCCATCGACCTGCGCTACAGCGCCGACCTGCGCCAACTGACACTGGTACGTGGCGAGGTCAGCCTGGACAGCAATGGCAGCGACAATCGCCCGTTCCGCATCGCCACCCCCTTGGCCGCCCTGGCCACCCAGGGCGGCCAGTTGCTGCTGCGCGAGAACGCCCGGGGCCTGCTGCTGGCAGTACGGCGGGGCGACGTGACGCTGTTCCCCGGCTCTGCCGCAGCCCATCAGGTCAAACCCGGTGAGGTGGTGCAGGTGCTGGCGGCGGGCAGCTATCAACCGGCCACGCTGCACGGCGACCCCTGGGGCTGGACCGATGGCGTGCTCAGCGTGCAGCAGATGCCGCTGGGCGAGTTCGTCGCCGAACTGTCGCGCTACCGCCCGGGCCTGCTGCGCTGCGCGCCGACGGTGGCCGAGTTGAAGGTGTCCGGCACCTACCAACTGGCCGATACCGATCAGATCCTGCTGCTGATCGCGCGCAACCTGCCGGTGCGCATCGACTACCGCACGCGTTACTGGGTGAGCATCGATGCCGCGTGAAAAAATCGTGAAAATAAATGAGGTGAAATCTCATTCTCGTCCGGCCTGAAGGAACAAAGCCCGCAAAGTGGTCTTCACAACCTTCAGGAGCGCTTCATGATTCGCCCGTGTGCCCCCCGCAACGACACCCTGCGCAACGCCATACGCGGCGCCGCCCTCGGCCTTGGCCTGGCCACCGTCGGCCTGCTGCCGGTACAGGCCAGCGCCGCGCCGGCAAGCCAGAGCCAGCAACGCGACTGGAACATCCCGGCGGGCCCGCTGGCCGTCGCGCTGGACCAGATGGCGCGCCAGGGCGGGCTGAACCTGTCGTTCGACGCCGACAGCCTGAAGGGCAGGACCACCAACGGCGTACGCGGTCACTATGACAATGCCCAGGCCCTGCAGATCCTGCTGCATGGCAGTGACGTGCAGATGCAGCAGCAAAGCGAGCAGAGTTTCTTGCTGATCCCGGCACTGGACGCCGGTGATGCCTTGCAACTGGGCGCCACCAGCATCTCCAGCAACCGCCTGGGTGAAACCACCGAGCACAGCGGTTCCTACACCACCGGCGCGGTGACCATCGGCAAGGCCCCGCAGAGCATCCGCCACACCCCACAGTCGGTCACCGTGGTCACCCGCCAGCGTATCGACGATCAGAACATCACCAACCTCACCAACCTGCTGGAGCAGACCCCGGGGGTGGTGGTCAACCTCACCGACAGCGAGCGGGTGCAGTACTTCGCCCGCGGTTATGCGATCGACGCGATCCAGTACGACGGCGCCACCGTGGTGCAGAGCAGCGGCGGCGGTTCGTTCATCCAGAGCGACTCGGCGATCATCGACCGCGCCGAGATCCTGCGGGGCGCCACCGGCATGCTGCGTGGCGCCGGCAACCCGTCGGGCACCGTCAACCTGGTGCGCAAGCGCCCTACCTACGAATTCCAGGGCGAAGGCAGCGTCACCCTGGGCACCTGGGACGCCCAGCGCTATGTCGCCGATATCTCCGGGCCGCTGACCGAGACCGGTAACGTGCGCGGCCGGGTGATCGCAGTGCATGACGAGAAAGACCACTTCCAGGCGTCGCGCCAGGAGCGCAAGGACGTGCTGTACGGGGTGATGGCGTTCGACCTGAACGACAGCACCACCCTGACCACCGGCCTTGAATGGACCCAGCTCGACGCCACGGGCGCCTGGGGCAACCTGCCCGCCGACTACGACGGCTCGCCATTGCCGTTCGGCCGCAGCACCTACCTGGGCGCCGACTGGAACCGCTGGAACCGCAGCAACCTGCAGACCTTCGCCGAGCTCGAGCACCGCTTCGACAACGACTGGACCCTCAAGCTGATGGCCCAGCGCACCCACTTCGAGCTGGACGACAACGGCTTCAAGCAGACCTACTTCACCCGCGCCACCGGGGCCGCCAACCCCAACCGCAACCCCTACCTGATGAACTACCAGGTCACCGAGGGCGATGGCGGCGAGAGCCTGCAGAACAACCTCAGCGCCACGCTCAACGGCCCGTTCGACCTGCTCGGGCGCAGCCACGAGCTGATGCTCGGCGTGGAGCGCATCCGCAACGACTCCTATGCCTCGGCCACCAACTTCGTGACCTCCGGGGTGTTCGATACCCGCACCTGGGACCCGAAAACCAGCCTGGCCAACCCGGACATCAACATCACCGCCCACCCGGTGCGCACCCGCACCACCCAGGAAGGGGCCTACGCCACCTGGCGCATCTCCCTGGCCGATCCGCTCACCGCGATCATCGGTGCGCGCGCCAACTGGTATGACTACGAGCAGGAAAACAACACCAAGGCCAATGGCAAATTCAGCGTCGACAACAAGATCGTGCCGTACGCCGCGCTGATCTACGACCTGAACGACAACTTCAGCACCTACGCCAGCTACACCGAGATCTTCAACCCGCAGACCAACACCGACGCCGCCGGCTCAGTGCTCGAACCTGTGACCGGCGAAGCCTACGAGACCGGGATCAAGGGCGAGTTCTACGACGGGCGTCTGAACACCTCGCTGGCGTTCTTCCGCATCTACCAGGTGGGCAACGCGCTGGACGACATCAGCGGCCCCAACCCGTGCCTGCCCAACTACACCAGCGGCTACTGCAAGGTGGCCGCGGGCAAGAACCGCAGCCAGGGCTTCGAGCTGGAGATCTCCGGCGAAGTGCTGCCAGGCTGGAACCTCAGCGGTGGCTACACCTACAACACCACCGAATACCTGAAGGACACCACGGGCAACAACGGCAACCCGATCCGCACCACCGACCCCAAGCGCCTGCTGCGCCTGTTCACCAGCTACCGCCTGCCGGGCGAGCTGCAGGCCTGGACCGTGGGTGGCGGGGTGCAGGCGCAAAGCGACATCTACAACCGCAGCGGCACCGCCGAGGCCTCGCAGTCGGGCTATGCGGTGTACAACGCGATGGTCACCTACCGCTTCAACGACAACTATTCGCTGCAGTTGAACGCCAATAACCTGTTCGACAAGAAGTACTACCGCCAGGTGGCACCGACGCCGACCGGGTATTACTGGGGTGATCCGCGCAATGTGTCGGTGACCTTGCGCGGCACTTTCTGACCTGACCATGGCCA
>NZ_JBMOWQ010000261.1:0-5937 GCF_049310485.1 Pseudomonas sp. GZD-209 | reverse complement strand
GCTCCCACGCCATGCAGCTATTGGCGTGGGAGCGGGCTTGCCCCGCGATGGCGTCAGTTGGCTTAACCGATGGTCATCAGGCTGGCGTTACCCCCCGCCGCAGCGGTGTTCACACTCACCGCCCGCTCGATCACCAGGCGCTCCAGGGCAATCTGGTGATCGCCGCTCGACAGCCCATGCACGCCAACGATCGCGCCAGCACGCTTGGCAACCTGCTCGCAGATGCCGCGCAGCTGGTCCGAGTGGCCGTGGTGGATCACCGCGTCGAAGGCCACGTCGTCGTTGTTCCAGTCGGCCACCAGCTTGATCTTCGCTTGCAGCTCCTTCGGCAGGCGGCCGCGCACGGTCTTGGCCGGCTCGCCGTCCTGGAACACCGCCGAGCTACCCACCGCCAGCACCGCCGCGAACTGCGCCAGCAGGTCGGTTTCGTTGTCGGCCAGGCACAGCACGTGCTCACGTGGCAGCACGCTGTAGCTGTTGCGCTCGCCAGTCGGGCCAGGCAATACGCGGGTGATGCCGCTCTGCGACTGCTCGGCGAACTGCTCGCACAGCGCGGCCAGGTCGCTCAGTTGGCTGCCGGCCGCCCAGGTCTTGAGCGTGTTCAGCGGCTTGATCTGCTGGTCGCGTAGGGTGGTGTCGGCCGGGCTGCGGGCATCGTCGGCCTGGAAGTGGCGGGCGATGGCGTCGGCCGGGCGGGTCGACAGCAGGCGGTACAGGTACAGCGGGCCGCCGGCTTTCGGGCCGGTGCCGGACAGGCCTTCACCGCCGAATGGCTGCACACCGACCACGGCGCCGACGATGTTGCGGTTGACGTACATGTTGCCAGCATTGACGTTGCCCACCACCTTGGCGATGGTCTCGTCGATGCGGGTGTGCACGCCCAGGGTCAGGCCGTAGCCGGAGGCGTTGATCTGCTCGATCAGCTGGTCCAGGTCCTTGCGGTTGTAGCGCACCACGTGCAGCACTGGGCCGAAGATCTCGCGCTGCAGCTCGTCGAAGCTTTCCAGCTCGATCAGGGTCGGCATCACGAAGGTGCCGCGCTTGACCTCTTCACCTTCGGCGATGGCCACCTGGTACACGGTGCGGCCTTTGTCGCGCATGCCCTGGATGTGCTTCTCGATACCGGCCTTGGCTTCGGCGTCGATCACCGGGCCGATATCCACGGACAGACGCTCGGGGTTGCCCAGGCGGCTTTCGGCCATGGCGCCCTTGAGCATCTCGATCACGCGGTCGGCGGAGTCTTCCTGCAGGCACAGCACGCGCAGGGCCGAGCAACGCTGGCCGGCGCTGTCGAACGCCGAGGACACCACATCGATCACCACCTGCTCGGTGAGGGCCGAGGAGTCGACGATCATGGCGTTCTGGCCGCCGGTTTCGGCGATCAGCGGGATCGGGCGGCCCTGGTTGTCCAGGCGGCCGGCGATGTTGCGTTGCAACAGGCGGGCGACTTCGGTGGAGCCGGTGAACATCACGCCCTTGACGCGTTCGTCACCGACCAGGCCGGCACCGACGGTTTCCCCCTGGCCTGGCAGCAGTTGCAGCACGCCTTCGGGGATGCCGGCTTCCAGCAGCAGGCGCACGGCCTGGGCGGCGACCAGCGGGGTCTGTTCGGCGGGCTTGGCCAGTACCGGGTTGCCGGCGGCCAGCGCTGCGGCCACCTGGCCGGAGAAGATCGCCAGCGGGAAGTTCCACGGGCTGATGCACACCACCGGGCCCAGTGGGCGGCAGTTGTCGTTGCGCAAGTCGTTGCGTGCCTGCACCGCGTAGTAGCGCAGGAAGTCCACGGCTTCGCGCACTTCGGCGATGGCGTTGGCGAAGGTCTTGCCGGCTTCGCGCACCAGCAGGCCCATCAGCGGCTGGATGTCGGCTTCCATCAGGTCGGCGGCGCGTTCCAGGATCGCAGCACGCTCGGCCGGCGGGGTGGCCTGCCAGATCGGTGCGGCGTTCAGCGCGCACTGGATGGCGTTGTCGACGTCGGCAACGGTGGCTTCCTGCACGTGGCCGACCACATCGCGGTGATCCGCTGGGTTGAGCACTGCCACGGCGGCTTGCTCGCTGGCGGCGCAGGCCAGCAGCGGGGCGGCTTTCCAGTCGTTGTGGGCGGTGGCCAGCAGGGCGCAGGACAGCGACGCCAGGCGGTGTTCGTTGGCCATGTCGATACCGGCCGAGTTGGCCCGCTCGCTGCCATAGAGCGCACGCGGCATCGGGATGCGCGGGTGCGGCAGGCCGATGCTGCCTTCCTGGGTGCCCATGCGCTCGATGCTGGCGACCGGGTCGGCGACCAGTTCCTGGATCGAGATCGAGTGGTCGGCGATGCGGTTGACGAACGAGGTGTTGGCGCCGTTTTCCAGCAGGCGGCGGACCAGGTAGGCCAGCAGGGTTTCGTGGGTGCCGACCGGTGCATACACGCGGCACGGACGGTTCAGCTTGCCTTCGGAGACCTTGCCTACAACCTGCTCGTACAGTGGCTCGCCCATGCCGTGCAGGCACTGGAACTCGTACTGGCCCGGGTAGTAGTTCTGCCCGGCGATGGTGTAGATGGCCGACAGGGTGTGGGCGTTGTGGGTGGCGAACTGCGGGTAGATGGCTTCCGGCACGGCCAGCAGCTTGCGGGCGCAGGCGACGTAGGACACGTCGGTGTACACCTTGCGGGTGTAGACCGGGTAGCCTTCCAGGCCTTCGACCTGGGCGCGCTTGATCTCGCTGTCCCAGTACGCGCCTTTTACCAGGCGGATCATCAGGCGGTGGCGGCTGCGCTTGGCCAGGTCGATGACGTAGTCGATCACGTACGGGCAGCGCTTCTGGTAGGCCTGGATAACGAAGCCGATGCCGTTCCAGCCGGCCAGCGACGGCTCGAAGCACAGGCGCTCGAGCAGGTCCAGCGACAGCTCCAGGCGGTCGGCCTCTTCGGCGTCGATGTTCAGGCCGATGTCGTACTGCTTGGCCAGCAGGGTCAGCGACAGCAGGCGCGGGTACAGCTCGTTCATCACGCGCTCGTACTGGGCGCGGCTGTAGCGCGGGTGCAGGGCCGACAGCTTGATCGAGATGCCCGGGCCTTCATAGATGCCACGGCCATGGGACGCTTTGCCGATCGAATGGATCGCCTGCTCGTAGGAGGCCAGGTATTTCTGTGCGTCGTGCTCGGTCAGCGCGGCTTCGCCGAGCATGTCGTAGGAGTAGCGGAAGCCCTTGGCTTCGAACTTGCTGGCGTTGGCCAGGGCTTCGGCGATGGTTTCGCCGGTGACGAACTGTTCGCCCATCAGGCGCATGGCCATGTCGACGCCCTTGCGGATCATCGGCTCGCCGCTCTTGCCGATGATGCGGGTGAGCGAGGAGGTCAGGCCGGATTCGTTGTGGGTGCTGACCAGCTTGCCGGTCAGCAGCAGGCCCCAGGTGGCGGCGTTGACGAACAGCGACGGGCTGTTGCCCAGGTGCGGTTGCCAGTTGCCGGTGCTGATCTTGTCGCGGATCAGCGCGTCACGGGTGCCTTTGTCGGGGATGCGCAGCAGGGCTTCGGCCAGGCACATCAGCGCCACGCCTTCCTGCGAGGACAGCGAAAATTCCTGCAGCAGGCCCTGGACGATGCCGGCACGCCCGCCAGCGCTCTTCTGGTTGCGCAGCTTGTCGGCCAGGCTGGCGGCCAGCTTGTTGGTGGCTTCGGCCTGGGCGGCCGGCAGGCGCGCCTGCTCCAGCAGCATCGGCACAACTTCCGGCTCAGGGCGGCGGTAGGCGGCGGTGATCGCCGAGCGCAGCACCGATTGCGGCAGGATGCTTTCGGCGAACTCCAGGAAGCACTGGTGGGCGTGGTCGGTCGGCGCTTCGCCGGCCTCGTCGCCAAGGTTGACGGCGTGGCCGTTGAGGTCGTTCAGGGTGGCGCCACCCTCGAGCTTCTCGAGATAGTTGAAGATCGCTTGCTTGATCAACCAGTGCGGCGTGCGGTCGATGGACTGCGCAGCTGCCTTGAGTCGCTCACGGGTCGGGTCGTCAAGTTTGACCCCAAGGGTGGTCGTCGCCATTTCTTATCCTCGTTATTGGCCACGGGTGTGACCTAAGCTGGAGGCAAGATTAGCCTGTAGGACAATTCGGGTGCAACCGGGTGCAACCCGAATTTTTCGAGGCGAAGGTGCAACTCGTCTGAAGGACGTTTCCGTACAGCGGAAAAGGTCTTTTTCGGTGTTTTTTGTTATGGAAAACGCTGTGTTTGCTCCGAAATGGAGCAAAAACACGGTTTTATCCGAAAATGCAGGATTGGGTGCAACTTGCAAATGAAAAGTGGTTGCACCTCGTTCATGTTGTTGCATAGGATGCGCCGCCTGGGTGCAACCGTCGTCATGCGCGGCGGTCGCTGGAGATAAAAACAACGCCAGGGCACAACTCATGGGCAATCCTCTAACCATCACCTTCGTGGTGTACATCGCGGCAATGGTGCTGATCGGCTTCGCCGCCTATCGCTCCACCAAGAACCTTTCCGACTACATCCTCGGTGGCCGCAGCCTCGGTAGCGTGGTAACCGCGCTCTCCGCCGGTGCCTCCGACATGAGCGGCTGGTTGCTGATGGGCCTGCCGGGCGCCATCTACTTCGCCGGCCTCTCCGAAGCCTGGATCGCCATCGGCCTGACCGTCGGCGCCTACCTCAACTGGCTGTTCGTCGCCGGCCGTCTGCGGGTGCAGACCGAGCACAACGGTGATGCGCTAACCCTGCCGGACTACTTCTCGAGCCGCTTCGAAGACCAGAGTGGCGTGCTGCGGATCATCTCCGCCATCGTGATCCTGGTGTTCTTCACCATCTATTGCGCCTCGGGCATCGTCGCCGGCGCCCGCCTGTTCGAAAGCACCTTCGGCATGTCCTACGAAACCGCCCTGTGGGCCGGTGCCGCGGCCACTATCGCCTACACCTTCGTCGGTGGCTTCCTGGCGGTGAGCTGGACCGACACCGTGCAGGCCTCGCTGATGATCTTCGCGCTGATCCTCACGCCGATCATCGTGCTGATCTCCACCGGTGGCTTCGATACCACCTTCCTCGCCATCGAGGCGGTGGACCCGGCGCACTTCGACATGTTCAAGGGCGCTACCTTCATTGGCATCATCTCGCTGATGGGCTGGGGCCTGGGCTACTTCGGTCAGCCGCACATCCTGGCGCGCTTCATGGCCGCCGACTCGGTGAAGTCGATCGCCAACGCCCGCCGCATCTCCATGACCTGGATGATCCTGTGCCTGGCCGGTACCTGTGCCGTGGGCTTCTTCGGCATCGCCTACTTCTCGGCGCACCCGGACCTCGCCGGCCCGGTCACCGAGAACCGTGAGCGCGTGTTCATCGAGCTGGCCAAGATCCTGTTCAACCCATGGATCGCCGGTGTGCTGCTGTCGGCCATCCTGGCGGCGGTGATGAGCACCCTGAGCTGCCAGTTGCTGGTGTGCTCCAGCGCCCTGACCGAAGACTTCTACAAGAGCTTCCTGCGCAAGAACGCTTCGCAGCAGGAGCTGGTGTGGGTCGGCCGTCTGATGGTGCTGGCCGTTGCACTGATCGCCATCGCCATGGCCGCCAACCCTGAGAACCGCGTGCTGGGCCTTGTGGCCTACGCCTGGGCTGGCTTCGGTGCCGCCTTCGGTCCGGTGGTGCTGCTGTCGGTACTGTGGAAAGGCATGACCCGCAATGGTGCGCTGGCGGGTATCGTGGTCGGTGCGCTGACCGTGATCCTGTGGAAGCAGCTGGGTACCGATCTGTACGAGATCATCCCGGGCTTCCTGTTCGCCACCATCGCCATCGTCCTGGTGAGCAAGCTGGGCAGCCCGTCGAACAGCATGATTTCGCGCTTTGAAACCGCTGATGCGCAGTATCACGCCGACAAGTAATACCTGCTGAATCGGCGTTGTCCCTATCGGGGGGGGGAAACGGGTCCCCCCCACCCCCCCAAAGGGGGTGGGGGGGGGGGTTGT
>NZ_JBMOWQ010000260.1:0-1029 GCF_049310485.1 Pseudomonas sp. GZD-209 | reverse complement strand
CGAAGCCACTCCCACCCCAGGCCCTTCCCGTGAGGGGTTGGGGGGGGCTTCTCCCCCCGCGATGCTTTTTGCGGCCGTCAAGGCAAGGTAAACTTGGCGCCCCCGCAGGAGTCCTCATGAACTATCGTCACGCCTTCCACGCCGGCAACCACGCCGACGTCCTCAAGCACATCGTGCTCACCCGCCTCATCGCCCTGATGTCGCGCAAGGAGCAGCCGTTCGCCTATATCGACACCCACGCCGGCCTTGGTCTGTACGACCTGCAGGGCGATCAGGCGAGCCGTACCGGTGAATACCTCGAAGGCGTCGCCCGTTTGTGGAATCGCGATGACCTGCCGGCCGTCACCGCCGACTACCTGGGCGTCATCAAGCGCCTGAACAAGAACGGCGAGCTGCGCTACTACCCGGGCTCGCCTGAGCTGGCCCGTCGCCTGATGCGCGAGCAGGACCGCGCGCAGCTGAACGAAAAGCACCCTGAAGACGGCGTGCTGCTCAAAGAGAACATGAAGAAGGACCCGCGCGTCACCGTGCATCTGGGCGAGGGCTGGCACATCCCGCGGGCCCTGCTGCCGGTGCAGGAAAAGCGCGCGATCATGCTGATCGACCCGCCGTTCGAGCAGGCCGACGAGCTCAAGCGCTGCACCGTGGCGATGAAAGAGGCGATCGGCCGCATGCGCCAGACCGTCGCGGCGATCTGGTACCCGATCAAGGACCAGCGCTCGCTGACCCGCTTCTACCAGGACCTGACCAGCACCGGCGCGCCCAAGCTGCTGCGGGTGGAGCTGTACGTACATCACCAGGACAGCCCGCAGGGCCTGAACGGCTCGGGCCTGGCCATCGCCAACCCGCCGTGGGGGCTGGAGGACGAGCTCAAGGAGCTGCTGCCGTGGCTGGCCAAAGAGCTGGCGCAGACCGCAGGCAGCTACCGCATGGACTGGTTGATCGCCGAATAATCGGCCAATTCGAACTGCGTGGGAGGGGGGGGGGGGGGGGGGGGGGGGGGGGGGGGGGGGGGGGGGGGGAGAGAGG
>NZ_JBMOWQ010000259.1:0-18672 GCF_049310485.1 Pseudomonas sp. GZD-209 | reverse complement strand
GGGAGCGGGCTTGCCCCGCGATGGCGTCGTTGCAGACACCGCCATCGCGGGGCAAGCCCGCTCCCACGTCCAGCTCATCGCGTTGGCTGCGCTTTGCGTTATAATCCCGCCCTTTAGCCGCCATCCGCCCATCGGGCCGGTGGCGCACTTCTACCGATTTGAGAGGCTAACCCCTTGGCACTGACGATTCTTGGCCTGTCCGGCGCCCTTAGCCATGACCCTTCCGCGGCCCTGTACATCGACGGCAAGCTGATTGCCGCCGCCGAAGAAGAGCGCTTCGTGCGTGACAAGCATGCGAAGAACCGCATGCCCTACGAGTCGGCGAAGTTCTGCCTGGAACAGGCCGGCATCAAGCCGTCGGACGTTGACGTGGTGGCCATTCCCTTCGCCCCGATCAGCCTGTTCGGCAAGGCCCGCTGGCACTATGCCAAGCGCTACTGGTACGCCCCGGACCGCGCCCTCGACGCGCTGCTGATGGGCAACCGCCGCTACAAGCGCTACCGCAAGAAGATCGTCTGGTGCCTGGAGCAGCTGGGCTTCGACCCGAAGAAGATCAAGATCGAGCCGGTCGAGCACCACCTGGCCCACGCTTCCAGTGCCTACCACTGCTCGGGCTTCAAGGAGAAGACCGCGATCCTCGGGATCGACGGCAAGGGCGAGTACGCCACCACCTTCTTCGGTTATGGCGAGAACGGCAAGATCCACAAGATCAAAGAGTTCTTCGACCCGGATTCGCTGGGTGGCCTGTATGGCGCGATCACCGAGTTCCTCGGTTTCGAAATGCTCGATGGCGAGTTCAAGGTCATGGGCATGGCGCCCTACGGCGACGCCAGCAAATACGACTTCTCGCGCCTGGCCAGCTTTGAAAACGGCGAACTGGTGATCAACACCGAGTACGCCAACGTCATCGGCCTGCGCCGCTATAAAGAGAAGGGCAAGGGCTTCTACTTCTCGCCCAAGCTGATCGAGTGGCTGGGCCCGAAACGCGAAGGCGACATCGCCGACGAGCCGTACATTCACTACGCGGCGAGCATGCAGGCGCTGTTCGAGAAGCTGGCCCTGCAGATGATCGACCACTACCTGGGCGACACGCTGAAAGAAACCGGCAAGCTGGCCTTCGCCGGCGGCTGCGCGCTGAACGTCAAGCTGAACCAGAAGATCATCGCCCGCCCGGACGTCAAGGAGCTGTTCGTGCAGCCGGCCTCCGGCGACGCCGGTACCGCTGTCGGTGCGGCGGCCTATGTGTCCCACGCCCGTGGCGTGCCGGTCGAGAAGATGGAACACGTCTACCTCGGCCCTGCGTACTCCAACGAAGACGTGATCGCCGCCTGCGCCCGCCACCCGAGCAAGCCTGCCTGGCGCAAGCTCGAGAACATGCCCGAGCAGATCGCCAAGATCATGGTCGATGGCAACCCGGTGGCCTGGTTCCAGGGCCGCATGGAGTTCGGCCCGCGTGCGCTGGGTGGTCGTTCGATCATCGGTTGCCCGAGCGTGCCGGGCGTGGCCGACCGCATCAACCACCAGATCAAGTTCCGCGAGCGCTGGAGGCCTTTCTGCCCGTCGATGCTCGACACCGTCGCGCCGCAGATGATCAAGATCGACCACCCTGCGCCGTTCATGACCTTCACCTTCGAAGTGGCTGAAGAGTGGAAGACCCGCGTGCCGGAAGTGGTCCACGAGGATGGTACCTCCCGTGCCCAGGTGCTCAAGCGCGAGTACAACCCGCGCTACTACGACATGATGAAGGCGCTGGAAAACCTCACCGGCAACGGCGTGTCGCTGAACACCTCGCTCAACCGCCGTGGCGAACCGATGATCTGCTCGCCGACCGATGCCCTGAACATGTTCTTCGGTTCGGACCTGCAGTACCTGATCATGGAAGACATCCTGGTGGTCAAGGACGGCGCAGCGCCTTATGACCAGCCGCTCTGAACCGCGGATCCTGCAGTTCTGCCATGGCTATGACGGGCCGTTCCTCGATTGCGCCCGTCAATACGCCAGCCTGTTCCAGGGCAGCGGCTACAAGGTCACCACCGTGTTCCTCACCGGGGCAGCCAACGCGCAGGTCGCGGCGGGCTGCGCCTCGGACGAGGTGCTGTTCCTGGAGTTCAGCTCCAAGGCCGTGCGCGGCCTGAAGCTGGGCGCCATCGCTGCGCTGCGCAAGATCGCCGCGCAGCGCAACTTCAGTTTCTGCATCGCCCACCGCTTCAAGCCGATCTACGTGGCGCTGCTGGGCACCGGTTTGCCGGTGATCGGTGTGCACCATGCCTTTGGCGACTACCAGCGCAAGGGCCGGCGGCTGTTTGCCAACCTGTTCCGCCGGCGCCTGAGCCTGCTCGGAGTATCGGACGCCGTGCGCGACGATATGCGCCGCTGCCTGGCGCAGTGGCCCGCCGAGCGTATCCAGACCCTCTACAACCGCATCGATGTCGAGGCGCTGCAGGCCAGCCTGGTGCCGCGCACCGAGGCGCGCCGGGCCCTGGGCCTCGACGAGCAGGCCTGGGTGGTCGGCAATGTCGGCCGCCTGCACCCGGACAAGGACCAGGCCACCTTGCTGCGCGGCTTTGCCCAAGCACTGCCGGGGCTGCCGGCCGGTGCGCGCCTGGCGATCCTGGGCAAGGGCCGCCTGGAGTCCGACCTCAAGGCGCTGGCCGCCGAGCTGGGGATTGCCGCGCAGGTCGACTTCCTCGGCCAGGTACCGGATGCCCGTCGTTATTTCAAGGCGTTCGATGTCTTCGCGTTGAGTTCCGACCATGAGCCGTTCGGCATGGTCCTGCTCGAAGCCATGGTCGCCGGCGTACCGCTGCTGGCCACGGCCTGCGGCGGTGCGCGCGAAGTGGTCGAAGGTGTTGGCGTGTTGTTCCCGCTGGGTGATGCTGCGCAGCTGGCCCAGGGCCTGAAGCACCTGGCCGGGCTGGACCCGCAGCAGCAGGCGGCCTGTGCGCAGCACATGCTGCAGCGCCTGGGTGAGCGGTTCAGTGATCAGGCGGTACGCGAAACCTTCTGGCAACTGCCGCAAGTCCGTGCACTGGTTGCGGAGGCCTGATGCTCAACTTTATCCAGGGCTGGCGCGAGCGCGGCTGGCAGGTCATCGATGCGGCTGCTTACAACGAGGCCTGGCAGCGTTTTGGCGGCAGTGTCGCCACCCATCCGCGGGTGATCGAGCAGCTGGCCGATTTGGCGCAGATCCCGGTGCGTTACCTCGGTTATCCACAGGGTGGTGAAATCAAGGCTGCCTTGCCGGTGTGGGGGCGCCACCTGGCGCTGTCCAAGGACGTGCTCAAGCGCCATGGCAAGAAGGGCCTGTTCGACCTGGGCAATGCCGAGATCATCCTGCCGGCCGCCGCCGATGCGGCCGCGCCGCTGCGCCATGCCGGGCGCTACCTGTCGGAGCTCAACCAGGGCCGCTTCAGCGGCCTGAAGGCACAGCCCGAGCAGTTGGCCATGGCCCGCGCGCATGAGGACCTGTCGAAGAAGTTCCGCTACAACCAGCGCCGCGAGCTGCGTCTGCTGGAAGAGGCGGGCGGGCAAGTGCGGCCGATCGCTGATTTCACCTCGGCGCAGATCGCCGCCATGTACTGCGACCTGTTCCAGCGCCGCTGGGGCTTCCCGGCCACCGGTGCGGCGCACATGGCCGAGGTGGTCGAGCGCCTGCGCGAGCTGCTGGTCGGTTCGGTGCTGTTCCTCAACGACGCCCCCATCGCCATCCAGCTGGTGTACCGCGTCGAGGCGCCGCAGTGGATCAGCGTAGAGTACGTCAATGGTGGCGTCGACCCTGAGACCAAGGCGTTCAGCCCCGGCAGCGTGCTGAGCTTCCTCAACACCCAGGCCGCCTGGGAGGATGCCAACAGCCGTGGCAAGGCGCTGCGGTTCTCCTTTGGCCGTGCCGACCGTGAATACAAGGACCGTTGGTGCAACCCTGTGCCGGTGTTCCAGTCGTGAGCCGCAAGCAGCAACTGCTCAAGCGCCATCGGCGCAACAAGCGCCTGGGGCTGCTGGCCGGGCTGGTGCTGCTGGTCGCGCTGGGCCTGTTCAGTTGGTGGTGGCTGCCGCTGTTGCTGCTGCCGCTGCTGTGGGCCGCGCATGAAGCGTGGTTCGCCGACCACCTGTTCTATGCCCCCGGTGAAGATTACGCCTACCGTTTCGGCGAGCAGACCCGCGAAGCCGGCGCGACGCTGCAAGGTGATCTGCTGCGCACCGATGCTGCCTTGCAGGGCGATGAGACGCTGATCCTTGAGGTTGGCATCAAGAGCGGCTGGCTGGGGCGCTTCCTCGATCCGCGCGTCGAGCTGCTGGGCGGCACCACGCGTGATGTGCAGACCTTCGAACGCGGCGCCAACGGCGTGCGTTACCTCAACCTCACCGGCCTGGCCGAGCCCCTGGCGGCGGGCACATTGCGTCTGCGCGGGCGTCATTGCCGGCTGCAGGGAGCGCCGCGCCTGTGGATAACCCCGGCCATCGAGTTGCGAAAGCGTCGGGTGATGGTGATCGCGCCCCACGCCGACGACGCAGAGCTGGCTGCCTATGGCTTGTACAGCCAGGCCGAGGAAACCTGGGTGGTCACCCTGACCGCTGGCGAGATCGAAGCCGAGCATTACCAGCAGATGGGTATGCAAAAGGCCGAGGCGGCGCGGCTCAAGGGCCGGCTGCGGGCCTGGGACAGTATCGCCGTGCCTCGTTGGGCAGGTGTGCCGGAAGCGCGTTGCGTGCAGCTGGGCTATTTCTGCCTGCAATTGCCCGCCATGCAGGCGTCGCCGGACCAGCCACAGGGTTCGCGTGAAGCGGACATGGCCGATACCCGCCCGTTCCGCTGCTTCAACCCGTTCCCGCTGCCCGCCGATGCCGACGGTGCGCCTACCTGGCACAACCTGCTGGCCGACCTGCGCGCGCTGCTGGAGCTGGCCAGGCCGCAAGTGCTGGTGATGCCGCACCCGACCCTCGACCCGCACCCCGACCACATCTGCGCCCAGGCCGCCGTGCACGAAGCGCTGCAAGGCCTGGCCTGGCAGCCGGAAACCTTGCTGTGCTACGCCAACCACCTGCACGACAACGACCGCTGGCCGATGGGCGACAGCGGTGATGGCGTGGCCTTGCCGCCGCAGCTGGAAAGCAGTGAAGCCTGGGCGCCCTGCAGCCTGGTGCTGGACGCCGCGACCCAGCGTGACAAAGCCATGGCCCTGGGCATGATGCACGACCTGCAGCCCCCGGCCGCTTTCAAGCGCCGCCTGCGCCGCCTGCTGCAACGCTGGCTGGCAGGTCGCCAGGCATCGCCCTATGGCGAGAACGAATTCTTCCGCAAGGCCGTTCGCCGGCACGAGCTGTTCTGGCGCCGCGACCTGTGAGCCTGACCCATGATGACCGCGATAGCGCCGAGCGCCCAAGGAACGCAATGAAAGTCCTATTTCTGGTGCAGAAGGAACAACGGGCGATTCTCGACCGCCTGTATGACGGCGTCGCGGCCCACTGCGACTGCGACCTGCGTTGGCTGAGCGACGATGACCAGCGCAACCTGCGCCGCTACTTCAAGCGTGAAGTCGACGTCACACGCTATGACCGCATCGTGTTCTTCCTGCGCTTCAAGCAGGAGATCCGCCAGGTCGCGTTCATTCGCAGCATCCCCAACCTGGTGATCCTCGAGCACGACGCCTACCAGAACTACATCCCCTGCAAGTACACCGGCAAGTTCAGTGCGCATTACCGGCAGCTGCCGTGGGCGCGGGTGATCAGCTCCGGCTACATGGTCAGTGAGCGCTTGCGCCAGGAAGGCTTCGACGCCGTGTTCGTGCCCAAGGGCTACGACGAGCAGCTGTTGACCGACCAAGGGCGTGAGCGCGACATCGAACTGGCTTTCGTCGGCAGCACCAACAGCGTTGCCTACAGCGGCCGCAAGGCGCTGCTGGATGAGCTGGGGCAGGTGGAAAACCTGGTGGTGACCCGCACCAAGTCCGGTGAGGACTACTGCAACACCCTCAATCGCATCCGCTTTTTCGTCAGTGCCGACGTCGGCATGGGCGAATACATGATCAAGAACTTCGAGGCCATGGCCTGCGGGTGCGTGCTACTGGCGTACGACCAGGGCGAGGAGGAGAATCGTGCTCTGGGCCTGGTCGATATGCACAGCGTGGTGCTGTACGACAGCATTCCGGTGCTGCAGGCCAAGTTGCGGCAACTGCGCGACGACCCGGCGTTGGCGGCGCGCATTGCCGACAACGGGCGCGAACTGGCAACGTCGCGCTTCAGCTTTGCCCAGGTCGGCCGAAGTATTGTCGAACACATGGAGCCCCCTCTGCGGCCGCATCCGCCGCTGACCTTCTGGCAGCGAGTGCTGACGCGCATCGGCTGATCGAAGAGCTGGCTGGCCCATCCGTATGACCGTAGGGGCGCGATACCGTTGAATATCGTCAATGTGATGTGGTCGGGTGGCTCACCGTTCATGTCCGTACACACTGTCCACCGCCAGGTGCTGGCGCATGCCCGGGCGGGAGGGCAGGTCTGCAACTGGCTGTTGCTTGGCGATGGCTTGAGCAGTGGTATCGGCAAAACCCGCAGCTGGCATTTGCCGTCGCGGGTACTCAAGGGGCGCATGCCCCACCGCCTGGCATTGTCCTGGGTGCGCTGGCGCATGCTGCGCGCACTGCGTGAGGCGGCCGCCGATGTGCTGCTGCTGGATGGCGTCGGCGTCGCCCGCCTGTTGCTGCCGCTGCTGCATCGCCTGCCCGGCGTGCAGGTGGCGGTGCTGTTCCATGGTACGACCCGCTTGAATGCCGAGGATGTGCGCCTGTTCCGCCAGTTCCCGGCCGAGCGTCTGCGGGTCGCGGCAGTGTCGGCCACACTGGCGCGTACGCTTGAGCAGGATCTTGGGCGGCCGGTGCGAACGGTGCGGATCGCCCTTGACCCTGATGCGTTCTGCCAGCAGTTGCTGGGGCGTGAACAAGCCCGCCAGGCGCTCGGGCTGGCGCAAGGCGGGCCGGTGCTGGGCGCGGTGGGGCGGCTGGTGGAGAGCAAAGGCTTTGCGATGCTGATAGAAGCCTTCGCCGAGGCGCGCGCACGGATGCCGGGCGCGCAGCTGGTAATCCTGGGTGATGGCGAGTTGCGCACGCACTTGCAGGCCCGCGCGCAGGCGTTGGGGGTGGCCGACAGCGTGCGCTTGTGTGGTCATCGTGATGATCTGGCGCGGCTGTATCCGGCGTTCGACTGGTTGCTGGTGCCTTCGCGCTCGGAAGGCCTCGGGCTGGTGCTGCAGGAAGCGGTACTGTCCGCAGTGCCGGTGATCTGCAGCGACCTGCCGGTGTTCCGTGAGCAGCTGGGGGAAGCGGGTTGTTATCTGCCGGTTGGCAACCAACCCTGCTGGGCCGAGGCCATCGCCAGCTGTGCCGCGCGCGATGGCGCGGCAGTGGCGCGGGAGCAATGGCAGGCGCTGGCGCCCGAGCAGGGTTGGGAGGCGTTCAGGGCGGGCTCGGCGAGCCTGCTGGAGGGCTGAGGTTCACTGGCCGATCAGGGCCGCCTGGAACTGTGCCAGGGGGAACTGGTTGTCCAGTTGCTCGCGCTCGATATAGCGCGCCATGTGTTGCACGTTGCGTCGCACCATTCGTGATGACAGGGGCGCGCGCATGAAGCGCATGTCGGCCACGTCGATCAGCCCCAGCAGCCCTTCGGGCGTCTGTACCACGTTGCCCAGGTGCAGCGAGCGGAAGTAGATACCCGAGCGATGCAGGCGCCGGACCAGCTCGATCAGCCGTGGTAGCTGGTTGTCCCAGCTGAAGCCGGGTTGGCGGGACAGGCCCAGCAGGGTCTCACCTGGCAGCGGGCGGTACAGGACGGCCGTACGGCCAGGCAGTGGCAGCTTGTGATGGCTGATCACTTCCAGGGTTGGCAGGCCCAGTTGCGCCAGGCGCAGGGCGTTGTCGATGAAGCGCTGCGAGTACGGGCGCAGCAGCGCAGATGAAATCAAACGCTTGCGGCGAAAAACCTTGAGGATATTGCCATCCCCAAGCAGGTAGACTTTGGCACCGTGGCTATCTGCCTCCAGCACCTTGGCGCCGAGTGTCAGCCGATCGAAGTCGGTCTGGGAGAGCCGGGAGCATTGCATGAGTTCTGGCCTTGTCTTCATGGGCAGGCAAAATGACCGGCAATAATGCCGAAAATTATCTGTTAGCACCATGCTGGTGTATTCGGGTTTCAACGAGGGATAGGGATGTTGTACGAAAAGCGCTGGGCCAAGGCCTGGCTGGGGCTGGGTTTTGTCTGGTTCCTGGCGGCGATCGCACTGGCGCCGAGCAACAAACTGTATCAACAGGGCCTGGTCCTGTTTCTGTGGTTGCCTACCCTGGCGCTGGCTTGGCCGGCCCGCCAAGTGTTCATCCAGGCCTGGCGCCGCCAGCCGGGGTTGTGGCTTGCGTTGCTGGGCTTGCTGGCCTGGAGTGCCGTGAGCCTGGCATGGTCCACCGCCGAGGATGGCGCGCGTGAAGGCAAGCGGCTGGTGTACATCCTGGTCTTCCTGCTGGCCTTCCCCCTGCTGGCGCAGGTGGGGACCGCGCGTGCCTGGCGCCTGCTGCAGCTGGGCGGGGGCCTGCTGGCGGTGGCGGCGCTGATTTCGATTGTGCGGTTCTATGGCGTGCAGGGCGAACCCCTGGTGGCGCGCATCGAGGGCATCGGCGAGATTTCCCACCCGATCCTGGGCGCCTATGTGATCGCGGCGGCGGCCCTTTGGTTGTTGTACAGCAATCCGCGTCAGCGCGGCCTGCAACTGACCTGGGCGCTGGCGATGGCGTGCCTCGGCGCATTCGTGGTGCTGAGCCAGAGCCGTGGCGCGGCACTGGCGTTGGTCGCGACGATTGCCTTGGCCCCCTTGTGGCACCGCACTCGCAACAGCTGCCTGTTCGCAGTGCTGGCGGTTCTGGCGAGCGGTGTTGCCTTCTACCTGATGGCCGGGCTGATCATGCAGCGCGGCTCTTCGTACCGCCCCGAGATCTTCCAGGCGGCCATTCACCTGATCGGCGAACACCCGCTGACCGGCCTTGGCCTGGGTGCGTTCTACCGGGTACAGGCGGCGGGCCTGGAGTTCGACCACACCCACAACATGTTCACCCACATCGCCGTCGAGCTGGGCCTGCCCGGCCTGTTGCTCTGGACGGCGGTCTGGCTGTTCGCCCTGGGCGAGATCGTGCGGGCCCGCGCCACGCTGTTCGGCAAGGTCCTGTTCGGCTTCTGGGTGTTCTCTACTCTGGCCATGCAGTTCGACGCCGCCAGCTTGACCGGCACCCCTCGCGCCGAATGGTTCATCAGCTGGCTGCCGGTGGCGCTGGTGATGTTGTTGCCCTGGGCACATGAACGGCAACAACCCTGTGGTAAAATCGCCGGTTCAACCTGAACAGCGAGCTCGATGATGGCCGAAACACCGCTCCCGGCGGAGAACTCCTCCAGCCTGAAGATCTACTTCAGGCTGCTGGGCTACGTGAAACCCTACGTCGGCATTTTCCTGCTGAGCATCGTCGGGTTCGTGATCTTCGCCTCTACCCAGCCGATGCTGGCCGGCATTCTCAAGTACTTCGTCGACGGCCTGAGCAACCCAGAGGCCGTACTGTTCCCCAGCGTGCCCTACCTGCGCGACCTGCAACTGCTGCAGGCGGTGCCGCTGCTGATCATCCTGATCGCGGCCTGGCAGGGCCTGGGTTCGTTCCTGGGCAACTACTTCCTGGCCAAGGTCTCGCTGTGCCTGGTGCACGACCTGCGGGTCGAGTTGTTCAACAAGTTGCTGGTACTGCCCAACCGCTATTTCGACAACCACAACTCCGGGCACCTGATCTCGCGCATCACCTTCAACGTGACCATGGTCACCGGTGCTGCCACCGATGCGATCAAGGTGGTGATCCGCGAAGGCCTGACCGTGGTCTTCCTGTTCATCTACCTGTTGTGGATGAACTGGCAGCTGACCCTGGTCATGCTCGCCATCCTGCCGGTGATCGCGGTGATGGTGAGTACCGCCAGCAAGAAATTCCGCAAGCAGAGCAAGAAGATCCAGGTGGCCATGGGCGACGTGACCCACGTCGCCTCCGAGACCATCCAGGGCTACCGCGTGGTGCGCAGCTTCGGCGGCGAGGCCTACGAGCAGCAGCGTTTCGACAACGCCAGCCAGAGCAACACCGACAAGCAACTGCGCATGACCAAGACCGGCGCGCTGTACACGCCGATGCTGCAGCTGGTGATCTACACCGCCATGGCCGCGCTGATGTTCCTGGTGCTGTTCCTGCGTGGCGACGCGTCGGCCGGTGACATGGTCGCCTACATTACCGCCGCGGGCCTGTTGCCCAAGCCGATCCGCCAGCTTTCCGAGGTCAGCTCGACCATCCAGAAAGGCCTCGCGGGCGCCGAGAGCATCTTCGAACAGCTCGACGAAGCGCCTGAGATCGATAACGGCAGCGTAGAGAAGGAGCGGGTCGAAGGTCGCCTGGAAGTGCGCAACCTCAGCTTCACCTACCCCGGCACCCAGCGCCAGGTGCTCAGCGATATCAGCTTTACCGCCGAGCCTGGGCAGATGATTGCCCTGGTCGGCCGCTCCGGCAGCGGCAAGTCCACGCTGGCGGCGCTGATCCCGCGCTTCTATCACCACAGCGAAGGGCAGATCCTGCTCGATGGCGTGGAGATCGAGGAGTACCGCTTGCGCAACCTGCGCCGGCATGTGTCGCAGGTGACCCAGCACGTCACCCTGTTCAACGACACCGTGGCCAACAACATCGCCTACGGCGACCTGGCCGGCGCGCCGCGCGCAGACATCGAAGCCGCGGCTGCCGATGCCTATGCCAAGGAGTTCGTCGACCAGTTGCCCAAGGGTTTCGACACCGAAGTCGGCGAGAACGGCGTGCTGCTCTCCGGCGGCCAGCGCCAGCGCCTGGCGATTGCCCGGGCGCTGCTGAAAAACGCTCCGCTGTTGATCCTCGACGAGGCCACCTCGGCCCTGGACACCGAGTCCGAGCGGCATATCCAGGCAGCCCTGGACCATGTGATGAAAGGCCGTACCACCCTGGTGATCGCCCACCGCCTGTCGACCATCGAGAAGGCCGACATGATCCTGGTGATGGACCAGGGGCGCCTGGTGGAGCGGGGTACCCACACCGAGCTGTTGGCGGCCAATGGCTATTATGCCCGCCTGCACGCCATGGGCCTGGATGCGCCGGAAAACGCCGATATCACCTGAAACCTCAAACATCGGGGCCTGCATGGCCCCGATTGTCACTGCAGTTGTCCACAGTGAAGGTGGCCGTAAAGCCATCCTCGACCCTGTGCTAATATCCTGCCCCTGTTCACTTTTTCATATGGGTTGCCCATGAAGTTGTCCATGCCGCGTTTCGATCAAGCCCCGGTACTGGTGGTCGGCGATGTCATGCTCGACCGCTACTGGCATGGCGGTACTTCACGTATTTCGCCTGAAGCGCCGGTGCCGGTGGTCAAGGTCGATCAGATCGAAGATCGCCCCGGCGGTGCGGCCAACGTCGCCTTGAACATTGCCGCCTTGGGCGCGCCAGCCGCGCTGGTCGGCGTCACCGGCCAGGACGAGGCTGCCGACAGCCTCGCCAACAGCCTGCAGGCCGCCGGTGTGCGCTCGATCTTCCAGCGCATCGCGCACCAGCCGACCATCGTCAAGCTGCGGGTCATGAGCCGTCACCAGCAACTGCTGCGCATCGATTTCGAAGAGCCCTTCGCCACCGACGCGCTGTCGCTGGGCGCCGAGGTCGACGGCCTGCTCGAAGGCATCAAGGTGCTGGTGCTCTCCGATTACGGCAAGGGCGCGCTGAAGAACCACCAGGCGCTGATCCAGGCCGCCCGGGCCAAAGGCATTCCGGTGCTGGCCGACCCCAAGGGCAAGGATTTCTCCGTCTACCGTGGCGCCAGCCTGATCACGCCCAACCTGAGCGAGTTCGAGGCGATCGTCGGCCGTTGTGCCGACGAAGCCGAACTGGTCGCCAAGGGCCTCACCCTGCTCGACGAGCTCGACCTGGGTGCGCTGTTGGTGACCCGCGGCGAGCACGGTATGACCCTGCTGCGCACCGGCCACCCGGCCTTGCACCTGCCGGCCCGGGCTCGTGAAGTGTTCGATGTCACCGGTGCCGGCGATACCGTGATCTCCACCCTGGCCGCCGCCATCGCCGCCGGTGAAGAGCTGCCCCACGCCGTCGCCCTGGCCAACCTGGCCGCCGGCATCGTGGTGGGCAAGCTCGGTACGGCGGCCATCAGTGCCCCGGAACTGCGCCGGGCCATCCAGCGCGAAGAAGGTTCCGAGCGCGGTGTGCTGGGCCTGGAGCAGTTGCTCTTGGCAATCGACGATGCGCGTGCGCACAACGAGAAGATCGTCTTCACCAATGGCTGCTTCGACATCCTCCATGCCGGCCACGTGACCTACCTGGAGCAAGCGCGTGCCCAAGGCGACCGGCTGATCGTCGCGATCAACGACGATGCCTCGGTCAGCCGTTTGAAAGGCCCGGGCCGGCCGATCAACAGCGTCGACCGGCGCATGGCCGTGCTGGCTGGGCTGGGTGCGGTGGACTGGGTGATCAGCTTCCCTGAAGGCACCCCAGAGAACCTGCTGCGCCAGGTGAAGCCGGATGTGCTGGTCAAAGGCGGCGACTATGGCATCGACCAGGTGGTCGGCGCCGATATCGTCAAGGCCTACGGCGGTACGGTGAAGGTGCTGGGGCTGGTCGAGAACAGCTCGACCACCGCCATCGTCGAGAAGATCCGCAAGCACTGATGCTGTAGCAATCGCGGGGCAAGCCCGCTCCCACGAACTGGACTGCCCCAAGGGTTGGATTGGTGTCCCACTTTATGGGTGCAGCCCACACCGCTAATGCGGCGTGGGAGCGGGCTTGCCCCGCGATCATTTGTGCAGCGTGCCCCGCGCGCGCTCAAGCAACGCGCGGGCCTTGTCACTGAAGCGCTGTAGGTGTGTTTCCGGCTTGCGCATCTGCGCCAGCCCCTGTTGCTTCAGCCAATCCCGCCAGCGCACCCGCTCATCGCGCACCACCCAACCCTCCTGGCGCGCAAAGCTTTCTGCCAGCCACACCCCGCGTGTACTCGCCGGCAGCAGCTGGTCCTTCTTCAGGGTGTAGAGCTCAGGCAGCGGCTGGCCATCCTTCAAGGGCATCAGATACAGGTCCGGGCGCTTGCGGTTCAGCCGCGCCACCAGTTGATCACCTTCCAGCCGTTCATCGACGTGGAACAGGCTCAGCGGCTTGGCGTCCCTGGGCACCTGCAGGCGCAGGTCATAGATCAACTGCAGCGAGGCCGTCGGCAGGTGCACATAGGCCCGTGGCCGTTCGAGCAGCATCAGGTTGGCGCAGTGCACCGGGCGGGCGGCGCCGGATTCTGGCGAGAGCACGAAGGGCGGTGCTTCGCGGTAGTGCAGGGCGGCGGCATAGGGGGCCGGCAGCCAGGTATCGTTGAAGCGCCCGCCCAGCCAGCCCTCGGGGGTTTCCAGCAGGCATTCCTCGGCCACTTCCTGAATGGCGGTGAGTAGCGGCAGGTTCAACTCGTGGGCGGGCACATAGCCAGAAATCAGCTTGAGCACCACATCGCCACGGTCCTGGCGGCGCTGGCGCACCAGCACCCAGTAGTCGCGGCCTTGCCAGTTCAGCGTGAGGCGCACCGAGACGCCCAGGTTGGCCAGCTCGACCACGAAGTGTTCGGGGTTGCCCAGCTGGATCGCCTTGCGCCGCTGCAGGGTCTGGGCGAAGTTCAGCGGCATGCCGATGCTCTGGTACGTCAGGCCATCGGGGGTAGCCTCGACGTGCAGCGGCAGGGTCTTGAAGTTGCTCGGGTTCTTGCGGATCAGCGTACGCGGCACGAGGCTCCTCCTTGCGTTGGGCCCCCGCCCGGGTGGCTCAGGGCCGGCCCAGGATGCGGGCGACGGTGGCCACGTTGTGGGCCAGGTGCAGCGGGTTGATGGTGCCGACGATGGCACTGTTCACACCCGGGTGGGCAAACAGCAGCTCGAAGCTGGCCTGCACCGGGTCGACCCCGGGGGCCAGGCAGACATGCCCGCTGGCCAGGGCTTTCTTCACCAGGATGGCCTTGCCGTGCTCGGCAGCGTAGTCCAGCACCGGGCGCTCCGCCTGCTCGTTGAGGTTGTAGGTGACCATGGCGCAATCACCCTGTTCCAGGGCTTTCAGGCCACCGGCAACGGTTTTGCCAGAGAAACCATAGCCGAGAATCTTGCCCTCCTGCTTGAGTGCGGCAAGGGTTTCATAAACCGCTTCGTGCTCGAGGATCGCCAGGTCGTTGCCGTCGGAGTGCACCAGCACCAGTTCGATGCGGTCGGTTTCCAGGCGCTTGAGGCTGCGCTCCACCGAGCGGCGGGTGTGCGCGGCGCTGAAGTCGAAGCGCGATTGGCCGTCGTCGAATTCTTCACCGACCTTGCTGACGATCACCCAGTCGTCGCGCTGGCCACGCAGCAGGGGGCCCAGGCGCTCTTCGCTGCGGCCATAGGCGGGCGCGGTATCGAGCAGGTTGATGCCCAGCTCGCGGGCTTGCGCGAGCAGCAGGGCAGCGGCTTCGTCATCGGGGATGGTGAAACCGCTGGGGTATTTCACGCCCTGATCGCGGCCGAGCTTGACCGTGCCCAGGCCCAGTGGCGAAACACGCAGGCCGGTGCTGCCCAGTGCGCGGTGATGATCGTGCAGGGTCGGCAGGCTCATGGCAGCAGTTGCTCCCAGGCCGGCACGCCCAGTGGCGGGCGCGGCAGGTCGGTGAGGTCGGGGCAGGCGGCCGGGCGGATGCCGTCGCGCTCGAGGCTGGCCAGCACGCGGTCGGTCAGGTCTGGCGCCAGGGCCAGCTTGGTCGGCCAGCCCACCAGCAGGCGCTGCTGCTCGGCGAGGAAGGCGTTGTCCGGGCGCACCAGGCCTGATTGCCCAGGTTCGGCACGGTCGATGCGCAGCGTGGCCCAGCGGATCAGGCTCTGATCGACCCAGGGCAACAGGCCGGCGACTTCTTTTTGCGCGGCGGCAATCTGCGCGGCCGGTTCGCGGGCGACGCCGTCGGCTTCGGCGAGGTCGCCACCGAGGTACCACACCCACTGGCCGTCGGCCGCCGGGTGGGTGGTGACGGTGATGCGCGGCTTGGGCCCGCCGCCCAGGCAGTGGGCATACAGCGGCTTGAGGTTCGGGCCTTTGGCCAGAACCATGTGCAGGGGGCGGCGCTGCATGGTCGGCTGGTTCAGGCCGAGGGCGTGCAGCAGGTCCTCGGTGCCGCCACCGGCACTGAGGACGATGCGCTGGGCGCGGATCTCGCGGCCATCGACGTTCAGCCCGACCAGTTCGTCGCCCTCGCGCAGCGGTTCGATGCGCTCGCCGGCCAGCAGGCTGTCACCGGCCAGCTGCGCCAGGTTGGCCAGCAGGCTGGGGACGTCGATGACCAGTTCGGCCAGGCGGTACACCTTGCCCTTGAAGGCGCGGTCCTGCAGGGCCGGCGGCAGTTGCTCGCCCTTGACCTGGTCGACCCGGCCACGCACGGCCTTGCTGGCGAAGAAGCTGGTGAGGTTGCCGGCCAGGGTGCCGGGGGACCAGAGGTAGTGGGCATCGGACAGCAGGCGGGTGCCGGTCAGGTCCAGCTCGCCGGTGCCGGCGAGGGCTTCGCGCCAGCGCCGCGGCATGTCGGCGATGGCCTCGGAGGCGCCGGTCAGGGCGCCGTGCAGGGCGTACTTGGTGCCACCGTGGATGATGCCTTGCGACTTGATGGTCTGCTCGCCGCCCAGGCTGGCGCGCTCCACCAGCACGGTCGAATAACCCTGCTTGCGCAGGCGGGCATTGAGCCAGAGGCCGGCGACCCCGGCACCGACGATCAGCACGTCGGTGGAAATGGCGGATGGCATGCGAGCACCTCTAAAGCTGGGACAGGTGCGCAGTATACAGGCTGTGCGACGGTGCTGGTCGTGGGAGCGGGCTCGCCCCGCGATCAGGTAGGCACCCCACTATCGTCATCGCGGGGCAAGCCCGCTCCCACGCAAATAATGCGGCGGGTCTCAGTGCCCGGCGGTGTTGGAAAACACCTGGATCACCACCACCCCGCCGACGATCATGGCCATGCCCAGCATTGCCGGCACATCCAGCTTCTGCCCATAGATCACCAGCGCGGCGACGCTGATCAGCACGATGCCCAGCCCCGACCAGATGGCGTAGGCGATGCCCACCGGGATGCTGCGCACCACCAGGGTGAGCATCCAGAACGCCACGCCATAGCCACAGATCATCAGCAGCAGCGGCAGCGGCGTGCTCAAGCCCTTGACCGCTTTCATGGAAGCAGTGGCGATGACTTCGGCGCAGATGGCGATGGCGAGATAGGTATAGGCGTTCATGGTTGGTTTCCTCCGTTGCTGGTTGGGCATTCTAGGGGATGCTGGGATGGGGTAAAGTCATTACCTATCTGCATTGGAGATAGGTTGGCCATGACCGAACACTGGAACCTGGAGCAACTGCGCCTGTTCGTGCGCACCGCTGAACTGCGCTCGTTCTCCGCCGTGGCGCGCGAGCAACGCAAGGCGCAGTCGGCGGTGAGCACCGCCATCGCCCTGCTTGAGACGGACCTGGGCGTGACCCTGTTCGAGCGCAGCAGTGGCCGCCAGCCGCGCCTGACCGAAAGCGGCGCGGCCTTGCTGGAAGATGCCCGTGAACTGCTGCGCCAGTGCGAACGCCTGGATGGCCGGGCGCTGGCCCTGATGCGCGGCCAGGAAGCCTTGCTGCGGGTGGCCCAGGATGAGGCCATGCCCTATCAACCGGTGATCGACAGCCTCGACGAACTGGCCGCCCACTACCCCTTTCTGGAAGTGCAGTTGGCCAGCGGCGCCCAGGGTGATGTGGCGCGCAAGCTGGTGGAGCGACGTGCCGACCTGGGCCTGTTCTTCCACCACGAAAGCATCCCCTCCTCGCTGGAGCGACGCGCCCTGGGCAGTGTCGAGATGGTCACCGTGTGCGCCATCGGCCACCCATTGGCAGGGCAGGGCAAGGTCAGCCGTCAGCAACTGGCGCGTCATCGCCAGTTGCTGATCACCCCACAGCAGAGCGGTTATCCGGGCGGCGAGGCGATCAGCCCGCAGGTCTGGCGTGCCGACAGCTTCTACGCCATGGCCGAGCTGCTGATGCGCGGCCTGGGCTGGGCCTGGTTGCCGCGCCACGTGGTGCAGTACCCCACCTACCAGGCGCAGATGGTCGAGCTGGACAGCGAGTGGCGCCCGCCAGCGCTGGTGGCCGAGCTGGCCTGGCGCCGTGACGAGCCGCTGGGGCCGGCGGCGCAATGGCTGGCCGAGCGTTTTGCCGTGCACCTGCGTGCGATCGGGTAAACTCCGCCGCCATGAACAGAACCCTCTACTCCCTGCTGTTTCACCTGGGCCTGCCGCTGGTCGCGCTGCGCCTGTTCCTGCGTGGGCGCAAGGCGCCGGCGTACCGTGCGCGCATCAATGAGCGCTTCGCCTGCAAGCTACCGCCGCTGAAGCAGGGCGGGATCTGGGTGCATGCGGTGTCGGTGGGCGAGAGCATTGCCGCCGCGCCCTTGGTCCGCGCGCTGCTCAAGCAGTACCCGGACCTGCCGATCACCCTGACCTGCATGACCCCGACCGGGTCGGAGCGCATCCGCGCGATGTTCGCGGGCGAGCCGCGGGTGCAGCACTGCTACCTGCCCTATGACCTGCCATGGGCGGCCGGGCGCTTCCTCGACCATGTGCGCCCAAAGCTGGGCATCATCATGGAAACCGAGCTGTGGCCGAACCATATCCACCAGTGTGCCAAGCGCGGCATCCCGGTGGCGTTGGCCAATGCGCGGTTGTCTGCGCGCTCGGCCCGGGGCTACGGCCGATTCGCTGGGCTGACCCGGCCGATGCTGGAAGAAATGAGCCTGATCGCCGTGCAGACCGAGACCGAGGCCGAGCGCTTTCGCAGCCTTGGCGCGCGCAGCGAATGCGTGCAGGTGACGGGGTCGATCAAGTTCGACTTGAAGATCGATGAGCAACTGCCGCCCCGCGCCCAGGCGTTGCGCGAGCAATGGGGGGCGGCGCAGCGCCCGGTGTGGATCGCCGCCAGCACCCATGACGGCGAGGATGCGCTGATCCTCGAGGCGCATCGGCAACTGCTCCAGGTGCACGGCGATGCGCTGCTGATCCTGGTGCCGCGCCACCCCGAGCGGTTCAATGCGGTACATGCCCTGTGCAGCGCCGGGTTCGCCACGGTGCGCCGTTCCACCGGGGAGGCGGTTCAGGCCCAGACCCAGGTGCTGCTGGGCGACACCATGGGCGAGTTGCTGTTCCTCTATGCCCTGGCCGACATCGCCTTTGTCGGTGGCAGCCTGGTGGCCACCGGCGGGCACAACCCGCTGGAGCCCGCAGCGCTGGCGTTGCCGGTGCTGATGGGGCCGCATGTGTTCAACTTCCTTGAGATCAGCGCGATGCTGCGTGAGGCGGGGGCGTTGCAGCAGGTGGACGATGCCGAGGGGCTGGCCGGCGCGGTGCGCCGCTTGGTCGAACTGCCGCAGGATGCCCGACGCATGGGCGAGGCGGGCAGGGCGGTGATGCAGGCCAATCAGGGCGCGTTGCAGCGGTTGCTGGATGGTTTGGCGCGACTTCTGAATTTGTAGGTACTCGTGGGAGCGGGCTTGCCCCGCGATAGGGCCCGACCAGGCAGTGATGTTGCCTGGTCG
>NZ_JBMOWQ010000258.1:0-5270 GCF_049310485.1 Pseudomonas sp. GZD-209 | reverse complement strand
CCCCCCGACAGAGCTCCGATCACATGTCGTCGAAATACCGCTCATGCCAATCCACCAGCGGTTGCGGCGAGTTGAGCTTTTGCCCGTAGATTACCGAATACGACAGCACGTTCTGCACGTACTGGCGCGTCTCGTCGAACGGGATCGACTCGACCCACACGTCGAAGCTCAGGTGCTTGGCGCCCTTGAGCCATTGCCGTACGCGGCCGGGGCCGGCGTTGTAGGCGGCCGAGGCCAGCACGCGGTTGCCGTTGAACTGGCTGTGGACCTGGCTCAGGTAGGCGGCGCCGAGCTGGATGTTCTTGTCCGGGTTGAGCACCTGGGCCGGGGAGGCCAGCGGGATGCTGAACTTGCGCGCGGTCTCCTTGGCCGTGGCGGGCATCAGCTGCATCAGGCCGCTGGCGCCAACGCTGGAGCGGGCGTCCTCCATGAATGCGCTTTCCTGGCGGGTGATGGCGAACACCCAGCTCGAGTGCAGGCCGCGCACCTTGGCTTCGCGCACCAGGGTGTCGCGGTGGGCCATGGGGAAGCGGATGTCCAGGTCGTCCCAGTACTGGGCCTGGCTGATGGTGCGAATGGCCGGGAAGTACCAGCGCATGTCATAGGCAAGGCGCGCCTGGGCGACCATCTCGTCACGGCTGAAGTGACGGCTGACGTGGTACCACTCGCGCCGGCCTTCGACGATCTGGCCGCGGGCATGGAACTCCAGGGCACGGCGCACGCCGGGGGTATTGCGCACCTTGTTGATCACCTGCTGGCTGAGCTGCAAAGGCTTGTTGTTCAGCTGGTAGGCGGTCTGCGCCCGGTCGGCGGCGAGGAAGCCATAGAAGTCACGCTCGCGGGCCACGGTCTTGTACAGCAGCGGGATCTGCGGGTTGTTGGGTTGGGCCAGTTCCAGGCTGCGGGCTTGCCAGTACTTCCAGCGGTTGCTGCTGGCCAGGTCCTGCGGCAGGCGCTTGCTCAGCTCATAGGCTTCTTCCCAGCGGCCCAGGCGCAGCAGCAGGCGCATGCGCCACTCGCTGACGGTGTTGTCGCGCAGTTCGGGGTCGTAACGGGTCATGAGGTCCAGCGCGCGCGGGTCATAGCGACGTGCAAGCGTGAGGCCGATCTCGCGGGCGATGGCGACCTTCTCGTCGCGGGAGAAGTGCATGCGCTGGGCGTAGTCATCGAGCAGCGCCATGGCTTGCTCCGGATCCTGGCGTGCCAGGCGGCGCAGGCCGAGGCTGACCACGTCGGACATGGCTTCGTTGACCGGGGTGAAGCGCGAAGGCTGGTTGAGCAGTTCGGGCTTCTGCGCCACATCGATCAGCAGCTTGCCCTGGGGAGCCAGGGTGGTGAGGGTTTTCACCAGGTTGTTGGCCAGCCCGTAGTTGCGCGCCTGGGCCGCCAGTTTGGCGCGCTGCCAGCGTTTGGCCTCGGTCAGCTGCCCTTCGGCTGCCCACATGGCGAACAGCGTGTCGCAGGCCTCCGGTTGCGATTTGCCGACGTTCCATAGCTTGTCTGCCGTAGCGAAGCCCTGGGCGCGCTGGCCGTGGCTCAGCTGGTACTGGCCGTTGAGGCAGTCCAGCTCGGTGAAGTTGAGCTTGGGGTCGTAGTATTTGACGAAGGTGTTCCATTCGCCGCGTTCGGCCAGCCAACGCAACCAGCGCAGTTTCATCCAGTTGGCCTGGGGCAGGTCGCCGTGGGCGGCGAGGAAACCTTCGATTTCCTCGTTGCTGGCGCTTTTGAGCCGGGCGGTGAGCTCGTCATATGTGAGGTAGGGCGTCAGCGGGTAGTCGCGCAGTGCTTGCGCGTAACGCAGGTAGGGGCCCTTGTCGCCTTTGGCCAGGGCGCGCTTGGCTTCGTCGTAGTACTGGCGCTGCTGGGTGAGGTCGGCGGCCTGTGCGGCACTCGCAGCGGTTGCGGTGAGCAATAGGCAGGAAGCAATTTGTAACAGGCGGCTGCGCATGATACGTCCGGGCAGTTGAACCATAGAGAGTGACGGCGGAGCCAGCACTGTTGGGTATTACTGCCTAGCTTAGCCGTTTGCCGTGGGCCGGTGAAAGCACTGTGCTTGTATCGAGTTGTTATCCGACGCGGTGCTGCCGGCAACGCGGTTTTAATGCCCTGCGCAGGCAAGTCGGGTAGAATGCGCGCCCAGTTTTTGGAGATGATCATGACCCTGCTCAAATTCAGCGATGTGTCCCTCGCATTCGGCGCCATGCCGTTGCTGGACAAGGTTTCCTGGCAGATCGCCCGTGGTGAGCGGGTGTGCATCATCGGCCGCAACGGTACAGGCAAGTCGAGCATGCTGCGCCTGATCAAGGGCGAGCAGAAAGGCGACGATGGCGATATCTGGCGTGCCCCGGGCCTGAAGATCGGCGAACTGCCGCAGGAACTGCCGGTGGCCGACGAGCGCACGGTGTTCGATGTGGTGGCCGCTGGCCTGGATGGCGTGGGCGAGCTGCTGGCCGAATACCACCACCTGAGCCTGAACATCCACACTGCCGAAGACCTGGACAAGCTGATGCACGTTCAGCACGAGCTGGAAGCTCGCGATGGCTGGCGCCTGCAGCAGGTGGTCGAGAGCACCCTCAGCCGCCTGCAACTGCCGGCCGACAAGACCCTGGCCGAGCTGTCCGGTGGCTGGCGCCGCCGTGTACTGCTGGCCCAGGCGCTGGTGTCCGAACCGGACCTGCTGCTGCTCGACGAGCCCACCAACCACCTGGACATCGGCGCCATCGCCTGGCTGGAAGAGGCCTTGAACAGCTTCAACGGAGCAGTGCTGTTCATCACCCACGACCGTTCATTCCTGCAGAACCTGGCGACGCGCATCCTGGAACTGGACCGTGGCGGCCTGATCGACTGGAACGGCGACTACGCCAGCTTCCTGGTGCACAAGGAGGCCGAACTGGCTGCCGAGGCGACCGCCAACGCGCTGTTCGACAAGCGCCTGGCCCAGGAAGAGGTGTGGATCCGCCAGGGCATCAAGGCCCGGCGTACCCGTAACGAAGGCCGCGTGCGCGCCCTCAAGGCGCTGCGCGTGGAGCGTGGCGAGCGCCGCGAACGTCAGGGCAAGGCGAACATCCAGATCGAAGTGGCGGACAAGTCCGGCAAGCAAGTGATGTTGCTGGAAAACGTCAGCTTCGCGCATCAGGGCGGGCCGAAGCTGGTCAAGGACTTCTCCATGGTGCTGCAGCGCCAGGACCGTATCGGCCTGCTCGGCGCCAACGGCACCGGCAAGACCACCTTGCTCAAGCTGATGCTGGGTGATCTGCAGCCGACAGCGGGCAAGGTCGAGATCGGCACCAAGCTGGAAGTGGCCTACTTCGACCAGATGCGTCACCAGCTCGATCTGGAAAAGACCGTTATCGATAACCTGGCCGAAGGCCGCGACTTCATCGATATCGATGGCCAGAGCCGCCATGTGCTCAGCTACCTCAGCGATTTCCTGTTCAGCCCTCAGCGTGCCCGTACCCCGGTCAAGGCGTTGTCCGGTGGTGAGCGTGCCCGCCTGCTGCTGGCCAAGCTGTTCAGCAAACCCGCCAACCTGCTGGTGCTGGACGAGCCGACCAACGACCTGGACGTGGAAACCCTCGAGCTGCTCGAAGAGGTGCTGTCGAACTATAAAGGCACTGTCCTGATGGTCAGCCACGACCGGGCTTTCCTCGACAACGTGGTTACCAGCACCCTGGTGTTCGAAGGTGAAGGGCGCGTGCGCGAGTACGTGGGTGGCTACGAAGACTGGATTCGCCAGGGTGGTTCGCCAAAGCTGCTGGGCGTGACCGAGAGCAAGGGCGGCAAGTCCGAGCTCAACAGTGCGGTGGTCGAGCAGGTGGCGGAGCCGGTGGCTCCTGCACCGGTTGCTGCGGCCCCCGACGCGTCGAAGAAAAAACTCAGCTACAAGCTGCAGCGTGAGCTGGAGATGCTGCCAGGGCAAATCGACCAGGTGGAGCAGCGCATGGCTGAGGCGCAGGAAGAAGTGAGCGCTGCGGGCTTCTATCAGCGGCCGATTGCCGAGACTTCGGCGGTGCTGGCCAAGATCGAGAAGCTGCAGGGTGAGCTGGATGCGCTGGTGGAGCGCTGGGCTGAGCTGGAAGGCTGACATCATCGCTGGGCAAGCCGGATCGCCGCATCGCCGCTCCCGTAGCCATCAAGGCTTTGTGGGAATGGCGGTGCGGCGATCCGGCTTGCCCCGCGATCAGGGCATCATTCGGTTTTTTTCAGCAGGCGTACTGCCAATACATCGCACGGCGCGCCATGCAGCACATCGTTGGCGGTGCTGCCCAGCAGCAGGGCCAGGCCATGCCGGCCATGGCTGCCCACCACGATCAGGTCGCACTTCTGGTCTTTCGCCAATTGGTGAATTTCCTGGCGTGGCTGGCCATACACCAGGTGCGAATCGCCTCGGTTGATGTCCGGGTATTTGTTGAACAGGCGGTCCATGCGCTCCTTGGCCTGATCGAACTGTTGCTGCTGCAACTGCGAGAGGTCCATGGGCACGTCACCACCAAAGGCCATGGCCATGGGTTCGACGATATGCACCAGGGAGACCTTCGCGCCGCTGCTCAGGGCGATCGCTTTGGCGCGCTTGATCACCGGGTCGCATTCTTCGGTCAGGTCGACGGCGACCAGAAGATGTTCGTAGGACATGAGCTGTACTCCTGACAATCGCGATAGAAGAAGTATGGTCGCTTTCGCGCGGGTCGTCCGTGAAGCATGAGTAACCCGCTCATTTGCAACGCTTTATAAGGTCTACAGATATGACGGTATGGCTGGTGGTGTCAATCCTTGCGCTGATTCTCAGCCCGCTCGCCTGGTTGCGCCCCTCGCACAAGCAGAGCCGGCAGATGAATCTGCGCCTGGAGGGGCGGCGCATGGGCCTGGCCATGCAGCTGGCGCCGCAGCAGTGGCCGCACTGGCTGGAAAAACAACCCCCAAGTCCATGCCCGCAGTACCACCGGGCACGGCGCAAGGGGCGTGACGACAGCTGGTGCTACTGGCAGGTCAGTACGGGCGTCTGGTGGAACCGTTATCGCGAGCCCTGTGAGGACCCGCGGTTGCTCGAGGTCTTCGCCGGGTTGCCGGAAAGCGTCTACAAGATCGAGGCCGATACCCAGATGGTCGCCCTGTTCTGGGGTGAGCGCGGCGAAGATTCTGTTTTGCAGGATATTGCCAAGGTGCTCGAAACCCTCGCCTGATCCCTTCTCATCAACGACAAAGCGGCGCGCAGGAACCGAAAGGCTCCTGCGCGCCGCTTTGCGTTCCTTTTCGCAGAAAAAGCCAAGTAA
>NZ_JBMOWQ010000257.1:0-6970 GCF_049310485.1 Pseudomonas sp. GZD-209 | reverse complement strand
TCTCTCCTCTTCCGTACCCGGTCGGCCATCGAGATCAAACTTTCCCTTCCCCCCCGCTTTGCGTTCTGCTGCGCAGAAAAGGCCAGGCAGGCCGGGAACACGTTGAACACCTGCCAGTGTAGCCAGTGTTGGCGAGCATGTTTAACAAAATGCAGCCGCTAGCGCTTGCCCATGGTCTATCGCTGACATGAATGGTCGGCGATCACTGTCATCATGCTTCATGCCTGCAGCGTACAAAATGACTGGAAAGTCGCGTTTTCAAGGTGCTTGAGAGCATTTGACAACGCCGATCTTTTCGGAGAATGTGTGCACACCCAAATCAAACGGGCGTATGAATTGAGCGTTTGTATGTCAGATCGCTCTTACAGAACCCCGATTAGCGCGCCGACGGGTGTGCCTGCGGCAAGACACCGGCAGACCGGCTCTTGCGCCAGCGATCGGCGTGTACAGTTCAGCTTCCATATCGTGGAGATCAGTTGATGATTTACGAAGGTAAAGCCATCACGGTTAAGGCTCTTGAAAGCGGCATCGTCGAACTGAAGTTCGACCTCAAGGGTGAGTCCGTCAACAAGTTCAACCGCCTCACTCTGAACGAGCTGCGCGAGGCCGTCGACGCCATCAAGGCCGACGCTTCGGTCAAGGGCGTCATCGTCAGCAGTGGCAAGGACGTGTTCATCGTCGGCGCCGACATCACCGAGTTTGTCGATAACTTCAAGCTGCCCGAGGCCGAGCTGGTTGCCGGCAACCTGGAAGCCAACCGTATCTTCAACGCCTTCGAAGACCTCGAAGTGCCGACGGTTGCCGCCATCAACGGCATCGCCCTGGGCGGTGGTCTGGAGATGTGCCTGGCCGCCGATTACCGGATCATGTCCAGCACTGCCAAAATCGGCCTGCCGGAAGTCAAACTGGGCATCTACCCAGGCTTCGGCGGCACCGTGCGCCTGCCGCGCCTGGTCGGCTCGGACAACGCCATCGAGTGGATCGCCTCGGGCAAGGAAAACCGTGCCGAAGACGCCCTGAAAGTCGGCGCCGTCGATGCCGTGGTTACCCCTGAGCTGCTGCAGGCGGGTGCACTGGACCTGATCAAGCGCGCCATCAGCGGCGAGCTGGACTACAAGGCCAAGCGCCAGCCCAAGCTGGAGAAGCTCAAGCTCAACGCCATCGAACAGATGATGGCCTTCGAGACTGCCAAGGGCTTCGTTGCCGGCCAGGCCGGCCCGAACTACCCGGCGCCGGTCGAAGCCATCAAGAGCATCCAGAAGGCCGCCAACTTTGGCCGTGACAAGGCGCTGGAAGTCGAGGCCGCGGGCTTCGCCAAACTGGCCAAGACCTCGGTTGCCGAGAGCCTGATCGGCCTGTTCCTGAATGACCAGGAGCTCAAGCGCAAGGCCAAGGCCCATGACGAGATCGCCCACGACGTGAAGCAGGCCGCCGTGCTCGGCGCCGGCATCATGGGTGGCGGCATCGCCTACCAGTCGGCCGTCAAGGGCACGCCGATCCTGATGAAGGACATCCGCGAGGAAGCCATCCAGCTGGGCCTGAACGAGGCGTCCAAGCTGCTCGGCAAGCGCGTCGAGAAAGGCCGCCTCACCCCGGCGAAGATGGCCGAAGCGCTCAACGCCATTCGCCCGACCCTGTCGTATGGCGATTTCGCCAACGTCGATATCGTGGTCGAGGCCGTGGTCGAGAACCCGAAGGTCAAGCAAGCGGTCCTGGCCGAGGTGGAAGGGCAGGTGAAAGCGGACGCCATCCTGGCTTCCAACACCTCGACCATCTCGATCAACCTGCTGGCCAAGGCACTCAAGCGCCCCGAGAACTTCGTCGGCATGCACTTCTTCAACCCGGTGCACATGATGCCGCTGGTCGAAGTCATCCGTGGCGAGAAGTCCAGTGAAGTGGCCGTTGCCACCACCGTGGCCTACGCCAAGAAAATGGGCAAGAACCCGATCGTGGTCAACGACTGCCCGGGCTTCCTGGTCAACCGCGTGCTGTTCCCGTACTTCGGCGGCTTCGCCAAGCTGGTCAGCGCTGGTGTCGACTTCGTGCGCATCGACAAGGTCATGGAAAAGTTCGGCTGGCCGATGGGCCCGGCCTACCTGATGGATGTGGTCGGTATCGACACCGGTCACCATGGCCGTGACGTGATGGCTGAAGGCTTCCCGGACCGCATGAAGGACGATCGTCGCTCTGCCGTCGACGCGCTGTACGAGGCCAACCGCCTGGGCCAGAAGAACGGCAAGGGCTTCTACGCCTACGAGACCGACAAGCGCGGCAAGCCGAAGAAAGTCTTCGATGCCGACGTGCTCGACGTGCTCAAGCCGATCGTCTTCGAACAGCGTGAGGTTACCGACGAAGACATCATCAACTGGATGATGGTCCCGCTGTGCCTGGAGACCGTGCGCTGCCTGGAAGACGGCATCGTCGAAACCGCCGCCGAAGCCGACATGGGCCTGGTCTACGGCATCGGTTTCCCTCCTTTCCGCGGTGGCGCGCTGCGCTACATCGATTCGATCGGGGTCGCCGAGTTCGTCGCACTGGCCGACAAGTACGCCGACCTGGGGCCGCTGTACCACCCCACTGCGAAGCTGCGCGAAATGGCCAAGAGCGGCCAGCGCTTCTTCAACTGAGCGCCCAACGAGCTAGAGCGAGAATACTGATATGAGCCTGAATCCAAGAGACGTGGTGATTGTCGACTTCGGTCGCACGCCGATGGGCCGCTCCAAGGGTGGCATGCACCGCAACACCCGCGCCGAAGACATGTCCGCGCACCTGATCAGCAAGCTGCTGGAGCGCAACGACAAGGTCGACCCGAAAGAAGTCGAGGACGTGATCTGGGGCTGCGTCAACCAGACCCTGGAGCAGGGCTGGAACATCGCGCGCATGGCGTCGCTGATGACCCAGATCCCGCACACCTCTGCCGCGCAAACCGTCAGTCGCCTGTGCGGCTCGTCGATGAGCGCGCTGCACACCGCCGCCCAGGCGATCATGACCGGCAACGGTGACGTGTTCGTCATCGGCGGTGTCGAGCACATGGGCCACGTCAGCATGATGCACGGCGTGGACCCGAACCCGCACATGTCCCTGCACGCCGCCAAGGCCTCCGGGATGATGGGCCTGACCGCCGAGATGCTGGGCAAGATGCACGGCATCAGCCGCGAGCAGCAGGACCTGTTCGGCGTGCGTTCGCACCAGCTCGCCCACAAGGCGACGGTGGAAGGCAAGTTCAAGGACGAGATCATCCCGATGCAGGGCTATGACGAGAACGGCTTCCTGAAGGTCTTCGACTTCGACGAGACCATTCGCCCGGAAACCACCCTCGAAGGCCTGGCATCGCTCAAGCCGGCCTTCAACCCGAAAGGCGGCACCGTCACCGCCGGTACTTCGTCGCAGATCACCGACGGCGCTTCGTGCATGATCGTCATGTCCGGCCAGCGCGCCATGGACCTGGGCATCCAGCCGCTGGCGGTGATCCGCTCGATGGCGGTGGCGGGCGTGGACCCGGCCATCATGGGTTACGGCCCGGTGCCTTCGACGCAGAAAGCCCTCAAGCGCGCCGGCCTGAGCATGGCCGACATCGACTTCATCGAGCTCAACGAAGCCTTCGCTGCACAGGCCCTGCCGGTGCTGAAAGATTTGAAAGTGCTCGACAAGATGGATGAGAAGGTTAACCTGCACGGCGGCGCCATCGCTTTGGGCCACCCGTTCGGTTGCTCGGGTGCGCGAATTTCCGGCACCCTGCTCAACGTCATGAAGCAGAATGGCGGCACGCTCGGCGTGGCGACCATGTGCGTCGGCCTGGGCCAAGGCATCACCACTGTCTTCGAACGCGTCTGATCGCGTTGCAAGGCAGCAACCGGGGCCCTGTGCCCCGGTTTTTGTTTTTTACAGGATTTGTTCAAGAGGCAGGGCGACATGCAGATACAACCCGGTGTGTACCGGCACTACAAGGGCCCCGAGTATCGTGTGTTCGGCGCTGCGCGCCACTCCGAGACCGAGGAGTGGGTGGTGTTCTATCAGGCCCTGTACGGCGAATTCGGCCTGTGGGTGAGGCCGCTTTCGATGTTCCTGGAGTCGGTCGAGGTTGACGGCGAGCAGGTGCCACGCTTTGCTTTGGTCGAGGCCGAAGAAGGGCTGTCCGGGTTGCTGGCCAAGGCCGACGACTGAGCGTTCGCGCTTGACCTCACTGTTTTGCCACTATATATAGCGGTGCCGCGTCTGGCACCTGACGCGTTTTTCATCTTCAGATTCAGGAATACTCCGATCCATGGGCAAATCGCTGGTCATTGTGGAATCCCCGGCCAAGGCCAAGACCATCAACAAGTACCTGGGCAACCAGTACGTGGTGAAGTCGAGTATCGGCCATATCCGCGACCTTCCCACCAGCGGTTCCGCCAGTGCGAGCAAGGAACCGGCGGCCAAGCGTGGCAAGGCCGCAGCTGAGGCTCCGGCACTGTCGCCCAAGGAAAAGGCCCGCCGCACGCTGGTGGCACGCATGGGCGTCGACCCTGAGGCCGGCTGGAAAGCCAAGTACGAGATCCTTCCCGGCAAGGAGAAGGTGATCGAAGAGCTGCGCCGCCTGGCCAAGGATGCCGACACCATCTATCTCGCAACCGACTTGGATCGCGAGGGGGAAGCCATTGCCTGGCACCTGCGCGAAGCCATCGGCGGTGACGACAGCCGCTACAAGCGTGTGGTGTTCAACGAAATTACCAAGAAAGCCATCCAGGAAGCGTTCTCGCAGCCGGGCGAGCTCGATATCGATCGGGTCAATGCCCAGCAGGCGCGTCGTTTCCTCGATCGCGTGGTTGGTTACATGGTTTCGCCGTTGCTGTGGGCCAAGATCGCCCGTGGCCTGTCCGCTGGCCGTGTGCAGTCGGTGGCGGTGAAGCTGGTCGTCGAGCGCGAGCGCGAAATCCGCGCTTTCAACCCGGAAGAGTACTGGGAAGTCCACGCCGACCTGGGCACTGCCAAGAACGCCAAGGTGCGTTTCGAAGTGGCGCGCGAGAAGGGCGAAGCCTTCAAGCCGCTGAACGAAGCCCAGGCCATGGCCGCCCTGGAGAAACTCAAGGCGTCGAGCTACAGCGTCAGCAAGCGCGAAGACCGGCCGACCAGCAGCAAGCCCTCGGCACCGTTCATCACCTCCACCCTGCAGCAGGCCGCGAGCAACCGCCTGGGCTATGGGGTGAAGAAAACCATGATGATGGCCCAGCGTCTGTATGAAGCCGGCTACATCACTTACATGCGTACCGACTCGACCAACCTGTCGGTCGATGCCGTGGAAATGGCGCGCAGCTACATCGAGAAAGAGTTCGGCAAGCAGTACCTGCCGGCCGCGCCCATCGTCTACGGCAGCAAGGAAGGGGCCCAGGAAGCGCACGAGGCGATTCGCCCGTCCGACGTCAACACCCACCCGACCAAGCTCACCGGTATGGAGCGTGATGCCGAGCGCCTGTACGAACTGATCTGGCGCCAGTTCCTGGCCTGCCAGATGCCGCCGGCGCAGTACCTGTCCACCAGCGTTACCGTGGCGGCTGGCGATTTCGAGCTGCGTGCCAAAGGCCGCATCCTCAAGTTCGACGGTTACACCCGCGTCTTGCCGCAGCAGAGCAAGCCAGGTGAAGACGACGTGCTGCCCGACATGGCGCAGGGCGAAGCGCTCAAGCTGATCCAGATCGACCCTAGCCAGCACTTCACCAAGCCGCCGGCGCGCTTCACCGAAGCCAGCCTGGTCAAGGAAATGGAAAAACGCGGTATCGGCCGACCATCGACCTATGCCGCGATCATTTCGACCATCCAGGACCGCGGCTATGTGACCCTGCACAACCGCCGCTTCTACTCCGAGAAGATGGGCGACATCGTCACTGAGCGCCTGTCGGAGAGTTTCTCCAACCTGATGGACTACGGTTTCACCGCAGGCATGGAAGAGAACCTCGACGACGTAGCCCAGGGCGAGCGTGACTGGAAGAGCGTGCTGGACGAGTTCTACGGCGACTTCAGCAAGAAGCTGCAGACCGCCGAGTCCACCGAGCATGGCATGCGTGCCAACCAGCCGACCCCAACCAATATCGAGTGCAAGGAATGCGGGCGGCCGATGATGATCCGCACGGCCTCCACCGGCGTATTCCTGGGTTGCTCGGGCTATAGCCTGCCACCCAAAGAGCGTTGCAAGGCCACTGTGAACCTGGTGCCGGGCGACGAGATCGCTGCTGACGACGAAGGTGAGTCCGAGTCGCTGGTACTGCGTGGCAAACATCGCTGCCCGATCTGCTCGACCGCCATGGACGCCTACCTGCTCGACGAGAAGCGCAAGCTGCACATCTGCGGTAACAACCCGGATTGCGTCGGCTACGAGATCGAAGAGGGCAGCTACCGCATCAAGGGTTACGAAGGGCCGAGCCTGGAATGCGACAAGTGCGGCAGCGAGATGCAGCTCAAGACCGGCCGTTTCGGCAAGTTCTTCGGTTGCACCAACGCTACCTGCAAGAACACCCGTAAGCTGCTCAAAAGCGGCGAGGCGGCGCCACCGAAGATGGACAAGGTGGACATGCCCGAGCTCAAGTGCGAGAAGGTCGACGACACCTACGTGCTGCGTGACGGTGCCTCGGGTCTGTTCCTGGCCGCCAGCCAGTTCCCCAAGAACCGCGAAACCCGTGCGCCGCTGGTGCTGGAAATTGTGCCGCACAAGCACGAGATCGATCCGAAATACCACTTCCTCTGCGAAGCGCCGCAGAAGGACCCTGAAGGCCGCCCGGCGGTGATCCGCTACAGCCGCAAGACCAAGGAGCAGTACGTTCAGTCTGAAGTCGACGGTAAGCCGACTGGCTGGAAGGCGTTCTACGACGGCAAGGCGTGGAAGGTCGAAGACAAGCGCTGATCGTTCAGGGCTTTGATCGGGGCCAAGCGGCCCCACTCATTTGATGACAAGCAAAGCGCAATCCCTGAAACTGCAGGCAATCGCCTTGCAGCCTTC
>NZ_JBMOWQ010000256.1:0-13886 GCF_049310485.1 Pseudomonas sp. GZD-209 | reverse complement strand
GTTTTTTTTTTTTCTCTCCCCCCCCCCCCCCCCCCCCCCCCCCCCCCCCCCCCCCCCCCCCCCCCCCCCCCCCCCCCCCCCACTCATTTGATGACAAGCAAAGCGCAATCCCTGAAACTGCAGGCAATCGCCTTGCAGCCTTCAGGAGGTCAGCCGAAATGGCCCAGGAACTCTACACCCGCACCAATCAGAAACTGTTCTTTGCCGGCCTTGCGCTGGAGTCCATGGCCAAGGCCACTGCAAGCGGTGCCATGAACGCCCAGGGCTTGGTCCAGGCCGAGCGCGAAGCGACGTTGTTCCACCTGTATGGTGCCTTGCTGGGCTTGTGCCATGAGATCGCTGGTTTCTACCGCTTGCCGCAAGCGGCTGCAGCACGGGCTGAGCTGCTGCTCAACGACGAGGTGCTGCAGAGCGTGGCAATTCCGGAGATGGCAGAGATGCTGGAGCTGGCACGGCAGCCAGAAACTTGGCTGGCTCGCCTGCTTGCAGCTTATGCCGATTTGTTCCGACCGCCGGTCGCGAAGAAAAGCGCGAAAACCGATGTCACCCAGCCATTGATCCAGGCGGTCAATCTGGATGAGGCCGAGCCGCTAGAGCTTTCGCAAGTAGAGCTTGAGACCTGGCGGAAGAACTTGAAGGACTTGGTGAGACGATTCCGCGACGCGCTGAGTGAGTGCTGACAGCAATCATGGCTGATACACTATCGGCCTTTCGTGCAAAGCAGGCCCCAAGTATGTCAACGTCCTTTCTAGAAATTGTCGAGTTGCCTGACGGCCGGATCGAGCTGCGCCGCGCCGAGGATGAAGGTTCCCTGGTAACCCTGGATTTCTCCGAGGATGCCAAGGCATTCCTGCAAGGACAGCATGTGGAAGTGGCCAAGGCCATGCTCAGCGTCGGTGTGCAAATGGCCGGTCGCTTGGTAGAAGGCGATTTCGAGCGTGATGAAGGGCCGCGAGTCCTTCACTGAGCCACGCTAGAGGTTCACGGCTACAGACAGATGACAGGCAAAGCCTGAACATCAGCCAAGGCGGATGTTCAGGCTTTGTGCTTTTCCGCTGGCGGCGGCGCGCAGCAGCTGTTGCCGAGCGCTGTTGCTGACGCTGCCCAGCCAGCTGACGACGGTATGGCTGTGCCCCAGGCGCAATGCTTCGCAAGCCAGCTGCAGGGCGTTCTGGTTGCTGCCTGGCTGAAGCAGCAGGATGCGTTCGCGGTTGAGGCCGGCATCGCGCAGCCATGCTTGCGTGAGGCTGGCAGGCGGGGCGATCAAGGTGAGCCAGCGGCTGTCGTCCTCTTCGCTGAGTTCACGCAAGACAGGCGCCAACAGGCTTTGGCAATGGCCGGGGGCGCCACGCAGGGCCAGTTCGCTGAACAGTTCGGGCTGGTTGCTTTTGCGCGGCTGTTCGCGGGCCTTGAAACCCGGCAAAACCGGGTTGGCGAAAAATGCCTCGAACAGTGGCAACTGGACTTGTTGCGATGCAGGGATGAACGGCTGCATGACGCCTCCTTGATCAGCGGCGCAGGACGCCAACGCTCAAGCCCTCAATCACCAGTTCCTGTTCTTTCAGGTCGACTTCGATAGGGGCGAATTCCGGGTTCTCAGCAATCAGCCAGACCTTGCTGCCTTCACGCTGGAAGCGTTTGACGGTTACTTCGTCACCGATGCGCGCGACCACCACCTGGCCGTTGCGGGCCTCGCGGGTAGTGTGCACGGCGAGCAGGTCACCGTCGAAGATGCCGATGTCCTTCATGCTCATGCCGTGCACGCGCAGCAGGTAGTCGGCGCGGGGGTGGAAGAATGCAGGGTTGATGCTGCAGGAATCTTCGATGTGCTGTTCAGCGAGGATCGGCGCCCCTGCGGCGACTCGGCCAATGATCGGCAGGCCGTTCTCTTCGGCCTTGGCTTCCAGGCCGGGGATACGGATGCCGCGCGAGGCGCCGGGGGTCATCTCGATGGCGCCCTTGCGCGCCAGTGCCTTGAGGTGTTCCTCGGCCGCATTGGGCGACTTGAAGCCCAGTTCCTGAGCGATCTCGGCACGGGTCGGAGGGAAACCGTTGTCTTCGAGGCAGCGTTTGATGAAAGCCAGGATCTCGGCTTGGCGTGGCGTCAGTTTCAGCATGGGCGAGGACTCTGTCTTTTTATACAGTGACTGGGATTATATACAGTGGGGTGGGAGCTGCAAGCTGCAAGCTGCAAGAAAGATCAAAAGCCCCGCGCATCTTGGCGCTTGCAGCTTGTGGCTTGGCGCTTTTAAATGGCGACTGCCCAGTCACCGAGCCTTGACATCAGCAGGCCTGAAACGTATGTTTCAAACAACTGTTTGTCAGGCGGAGTAGTCATGGCCCAATCGGAAACCGTTGAACGCATCCTCGATGCGGCGGAGCAGCTGTTCGCGGAGCGCGGGTTCGCGGAAACCTCATTGCGGCTGATTACCAGCAAGGCGGGGGTCAACCTGGCGGCGGTGAACTATCACTTCGGTTCGAAGAAGGCCCTGATCCAGGCGGTTTTCTCGCGTTTCCTCGGGCCATTCTGCGCCAGCCTGGAACGTGAGCTGGAGCGCCATCAGGCGCGCCCCGAGCAGAAGGCTTCGCTCGAGGAGCTGCTGGAGATGCTGGTCGAGCAGGCCCTTGCGGTCCAGCCGCGCAGCAACAACGACCTGTCCATCTTCATGCGCCTGCTGGGCCTGGCTTTCAGCCAGAGCCAGGGTCACCTGCGGCGCTACCTGGAAGACATGTACGGCAAGGTGTTCCGCCGCTACATGCTGCTGGTCAACGAGGCCGCCCCGCGCATTCCTCCGCTGGAGCTGTTCTGGCGTGTGCATTTCATGCTGGGTGCCGCGGCGTTCAGCATGTCCGGGATCAAGGCCCTGCGCGCCATCGCCGAGACCGACTTCGGCATCAATACCTCGATCGAGCAGGTGATGCGCCTGATGGTGCCGTTCCTGGCAGCCGGCATGCGCGCCGACACGGGCGTGACCGACGCGGCCATGGCTGCCGCACAGCTGCGTCCACGCAGCAAAACCAGCGCCCCGGCCAAGGCCTGACACACTGGGCGGAGCAGGGCGCTTCAGATAAGCTAGCGCCATGCCCGACCTCGATTTTCTGCACATTTCCCTCGCTGATCAATGCCTCTATGGCTTCGCCCATGGCGTGCTGCTGCTGCGCCTGCCGATCTCCACGGCGCTCAATGGCGCGGGGGAGCGCAAAGGCTCTGGCTGCACGCCGCGTGGCCTGCATCAGGTGCGCGCCAGGATAGGTAGCGGCCTGCCACAGGGCGCAGTGCTCAGCAGCCGGCGCTGGACCGGTGAGGTCTGGTCGCCGGCGCTGCAAGCGCAGTTTCCCGATCGCGACTGGATCCTCACGCGCATCCTCTGGCTCAGCGGCTGCGAACCGGGGTTCAACCGGCTGGGTCCGGTCGATACCTTCCAGCGTTACATCTATTTGCATGGCACGCCCGACACTGAACCCATGGGCACTGCGCTGTCCCATGGTTGTGTACGCCTGCGCAACGACGATTTGCTTGCCTTGTTCGATCGCGTACCCGCCCATTGCCCGGTACGGATCGACGAGGCCGCTTGCCCGCACTGGGCCTCCCTGAATATTCAATGAAGGACTCGCTATGACCGCCAGCCTGCAAGGCTCTCTGATGGTAGATATCGCCGGCAAATGGCTGACCGCCGAAGACCGTCATCTGCTGCGCCAGCCCGAAGTGGCCGGCTTGATCATCTTCGCCCGCAATATCGACAGCCCGCGCCAGGTGCGCGAGCTGTGCGCGTCGATCCGTGCCATCCGCCCCGAGCTCATCCTTGCCGTGGACCAGGAAGGCGGCCGTGTGCAGCGCCTGCGCCATGGCTTCGTGCGCCTGCCGGCCATGCGCGCGATCGCCGACAACGACAACGCCGAGTACCTGGCCGAGCAATGCGGTTGGTTGATGGCGACCGAAGTACTGGCGGTTGGCCTGGACCTGAGCTTTGCGCCGGTGCTCGACCTCGACCACCAGCGCAGCGCCGTGGTGGGCAGCCGGGCCTTTGAAGGTAACCCCGAGCGTGCCACGCAATTGGCCGGGGCCTTCATCCGTGGCATGAATGCCGCCGGCATGGCTGCCTGCGGCAAGCACTTCCCCGGGCACGGCTGGGCCGAGGCCGACTCCCACGTTGCCATCCCGGTCGACGAGCGCAGCCTGGAGCAACTGCGCGCCGCGGACCTGGTGCCGTTCAGCCGCCTCAGCGGCCAGTTGGCGGCAGTGATGCCGGCCCACGTCATCTACCCGCAGGTCGACAACCAGCCGGCTGGCTTCTCGCGCCGCTGGTTGCAGGACATCCTGCGTGGCGAGATGGGCTTCGATGGGGTGATCTTCAGCGATGACCTGTCGATGGCTGGCGCTCACGTGGTGGGCGATGCCGCCAGCCGTATCGAAGCCGCTTTGAGCGCCGGTTGCGACATGGGCCTGGTGTGCAATGACCGGGCGGCGGCGGAGCTGGCCCTGAGCGCCGCGCAGCGCATGAAGGTCAAGCCGTCGCCGCGCATCGCGCGCATGCGCGGGCAGGGCTTCGCCTGCACCGATTACCGCCAGCAGCCGCGTTGGCTGGAGGCGCTGGGTGCGTTGAAAGAGGCACAGCTGGTCGATTGACCTCACCGGCCTCATCGCGGGGCAAGCCCGCTCCCACGGGGACAGTGCCGAGCTCAAGGGCTTGTGGGAGCGGCGGTGCGCCGATGCGGGCTTGCCCCGCGAAGGGCCGGCACTGGCTTACCCGGTTTAACGGCTGCGCTTGCCCGGCAGCGGTGCAAACAGCGCGTCAATCTCCTCATCCCCCAACCGCCACTGCCCGGCCTGGCCACCATCGAGCAGCCCGGCCGCCAGCGCCGCCTTCTCCTGTTGCAGCTGCTGGATCTTCTCTTCAACCGTACCCCGAGTGATCAGCTTGAACACGAACACCGGTTTGTCCTGGCCAATGCGATAGGCGCGGTCGGTGGCCTGGTTTTCGCTGGCCGGGTTCCACCACGGGTCGTAGTGGATCACGGTATCGGCTGCGGTCAGGTTCAGGCCGGTGCCGCCGGCCTTGAGGCTGATCAGGAACACCTCGCTGTCGCCGTTCTGGAACTGCTGCACCGGGGCGCGGCGGTCACGGGTGTCGCCGGTCAGCAGGCTGTAGCGGATGCCGCGTTTCTCCAGCTCGAACTCGATCAGTGCCAGCATCGAGGTGAACTGCGAGAACAGCAGGACCTTGCGCCCCTCGCTGAGCAGCTCCTCGAGCATCTCCAGCAGGCTGCCCAGCTTGCCCTTGTCGGCGAAGTTGCCCTTGCTTTCGGTGCCCTGGACCAGGCGCAGGTCGCAGCACACCTGGCGCAGCTTGAGCAGGGCGTCGAGGATGATGATCTGGCTACGCGCCGCGCCGTTGCGGGCGATCTCGTCGCGGACCTTCTTGTCCATCGCCACCCTGACCGCCTCGTAGGTGTCGCGCTGGGCGTCACTGAGCTCGACCCAGTGGATCATCTCGGTCTTGGCCGGCAGCTCGGTGGCCACTTGTTCCTTGGTGCGGCGCAGCAGGAACGGGCGGATGCGGCTGGCCAGGTGGGCCATGCGCTCGGTGTCGCCGTGGCGTTCGATCGGGGTGCGGTAGTCCTGGGTAAAGCGCTTGCTGTCGCCCAGCCAGCCGGGCATCAGGAAATGGAACAGCGACCACAGCTCGCCCAGGTTGTTTTCCATGGGCGTGCCGGTGAGGCACAGCCGCTGGGTGGCCTGCAATTCGCGCACGGCCTGGGCCGCCTTGCTGGTGCTGCTCTTGATGTTCTGCGCCTCGTCCAGTACCAGCAGGTGCCAGGGCTGTGGCTTGAGGTGCTCAAGGTCGCGGGGTACCAGCGCGTAGGTGGTCAGCACCAGGTCGTAGTCGCCCAGTGTGGGGAAATGCTTGTTGCGGCCTGGGCCGTGCAGGGCCAGCACCCGTAGCTCGGGGGCGAAGCGCTTGGCTTCGTCGAGCCAGTTGGGCACCAGGCTGGTGGGCATCACCGCCAGGGCTGGATGTATCAGGCGCCCGGCCTCTTTCTCCAGCAGCAGGTGGGCAAGCGTCTGCAGGGTTTTGCCCAGGCCCATGTCGTCGCCGAGAATGGCACCGGTGCCCATCTCGCGCTGGGCTTGCAGCCAGTTCAGGCCTTGCTGTTGATAGGGGCGCAGGGTTGCATTGAGGCCTTTGGGTGCTTGCACCTGCAGGTCGCGGGCGTCGCGCAGGCGCCGGCCCAGGTCGCGCACCTGGGCGCCACCTTCCCACAGCAGGGGCAGGTGTTCGATGTCGTTCAGGCGCGCGGCGTCAGCGCGCTCCAGGCGCAGGCTCGGGCCGACGGCGTCTTCGTGCAGGTACAGCTCGCCGAGGGTGCCCATCACCGCCTTGATGCGCCCGTAGGGCAGGGCGACGCGCAGGGCAGGGCTGTCGTGGCGGGCGCGGTTGAGGTCGATCAGCAGGTGTTCGTCGTCGCTGCGCCGTGCCAGCTCGCTGGCGCGCAGCAGTTCCGGGCTGCTGCGCAGCAACTGCAGGACGATGGGCAGCAGGCTGTGGCGCTGGCCCTCGACCACGATACCCAGTTCCAGATCGAACCATTCGTGGCCCGGCGCTTCGTCGATGGTGGCGTACCAGTCGTCGACTTCGTGCAGGTTGAAGGCGAAGTCGCGGTGCACATCCACTGCCCAGCCGGCTTCGCGCAGGCGCGGCAGGCCCTCGCGGGCAAAGCGCAGCCAGGCTTCGTCATCGGCCAGCTGATACATCTCGCCGGCGCTGTCGGGCAGCGCCTTGCTCTGGCGGGTGGCGGGTTTGAAGCCGGCATCGCGCAACGTATTGCGCAGCACCTGCTCGGCCTGGGGCTGGCGGCGGATACGCTGGCTGGTGCTCTCGACCAGGCGGGTCAGCGGCTTGCTGTCGTTGCCGCTGGTGCGCAGGCCGTCGTAATCGAACGACAGCGCTGCGCGGTGTTGCATCTGCCGCTGCATGCGCCCGGTCTTCGGTGTGTAGGCGCTGTATTCGAGGCTGCCGAGGGTCAGGCGCGCCGTGGGCTGGATGTCCTCGATCTGCTCGCTGCGCACCGTCGTGGGCGTCGGTACCTGGCGATTGAGGGCGTTCAGGCGGTGGCTCAACGGCACGATCAGGTGTTCCGGGACCGTGGGCGCGCTGGCCAGCTGGCTGGCGATGAACGGGTCGAGATCATGCAGCAGTTTGCCGCTCTGTCCCGTTTGCGGGTCTACGTAGTAGAGCGGTTCGAGTGGCAACGCCAGCCAGTGCGCCTTGTCTTCATGGTGCCAGGCGCCGCGGTAGCTGCCATTGTCCAGCCGTACCCAGCGAAAATCGGCATGCAGGTCGGGCCCTGGGGCGAGCGGGGTCTGCTGTTCGCTGTACAGCAAGCGGCCCGTTGCCAGCGCGTACTCGTAAAGGTCCGCACCTTTCTTGCCTTCCAGGCGAGCAATGGGCAGGGCGTAATCCTTGCTCATGGCGTCGATCAGGCGCAGCGTGCGCAGGTCTTCGTCAGTCACGTAGCGCGGTGTGTAATAGATCAGCTCCGGCATCGAGCCGGGGCGAGTCAGTTTCAAGCTGCCGTCGGCCTGGCGCGTGCCCTTGAACACGCTGAGCATGCAACGGCCGTGATCGATACCCAGCAGGTAGTACAGCGAAGGGCCCTTGCGCTTGGCCGGCTCGGTGGCGGGCGCCACCGGTACCTCGAGAGCCTCCACCCAGTGCGCAAGCTCGGGCGGCAAGTCCAGGGACTGCGCCGCGGCTGGCGCGAGGGTGGCCGGGAGCTGTTGATCACCCTCGACATGGTCGGCACCGCGCTCAAGGACGAACAGGGCTGCTGCACAGTGCTTGCAGTTATTGCCTACCGGGCATGAACAGGTGCCGTCACAGGTCAGGCCGTCCTCGGTCATGTCCAGCGTGATCCGCTGGTAATAGACGCGGCCAGCGGAACCATGGCATTCGGCGCGGATGGTCATGTCGAGGATCGACACGATCTCGCTTCTGCCCTCTTCGGCATACTTCAGGCCGCGTTGCAGTGCCCCGCGGTCGAACGCGAACGTCCAGCCGTCGTGATTGCGGACGAGGAACTGCGCATCGCTTTCGCTCACCTCACTGCTCCATCATCTCCGGGTCCGGCAGCGGCATCTTGCGCATGCCGGCAGGCGATACCTTGATCAGCACGGCCAGGTGACCGCCGTCGAGGAAGGTCAGTTGGCCAGCCTTCATGTTGCTGTTGCTCTGTTTGAGCTGTTCGCTCTGCAGCACGCTGCCATTGCTGTCGAGCTGGTTGACCCAGAAGCTGGCGTCGACGGCGATGAAGCGATCTTCCTTGATGCTCAGGTTGCCTTCGATGGGGAAGTGGCCGAACTGTTCGTTGCCGGCGCTCAGGGCGATGGCCTCGCCGTCCTGCTGCCAGGCTTTGTGCAGCAGCACGGTGTAGTCGGCGGTGGCCTGCAGGCGGGTGATTTCGTCACCCAGGCCGGCCGGGCGCTCGGCGCCTTTTTCCAGGCGCGGCGCGCCGGCGCTCCAGTCTTCCGGGGCGAACGGGCTGGTGATTGCCGGCACGGCGTTCTGCCGCACCAGGATCATTTCCACCTGATAAGGGCCTGCGGCGAAGGCGGTCGGGGCGAGCAACGCCAGCAGCAGGGTCAGGGAACGAATGGCACGCATGGAGCTTCCTTAGTTTGGCTGTGGGGTCAGGCGCTCGAACAGCGCCTCCAGTGTATTGAAGCGTTCTTCGGGGCGTTCCATCGGCACCATGAAGCGGAACTGGGTTGCACCTTCGAACTTGTAGCGTTTGGGCTGGCCCTGGATCAGCTTGATCAGGGTCAGCGGGTCGACCGGGGTTTGCGCCTCGAACTCGAGCTTGCCGCCATTGGGGCCGGCATCGACTTTCTTGATGCCGAGCTTTTCCGCCTGCAGCTTGAGCAGGGTGAGGCGCATCAGGTTCTTGCTCGGCTCGGGCAGCAGGCCGAAGCGGTCGATCATCTCGACCTGCAGGTCCTTGAGGCCTTCCTCGTCCGCCGCCGACGCGATGCGTTTGTAGAGGATCAGGCGCGCATGTACATCCGGCAGGTAGTCCTCGGGGATCAGCGCCGGCAGGCGCAGGTTGATCTCCGGGCCGCCGCCAAGCGGTTGCTCGAGGTTCGGCTGGTTGCCCTTGCGGATGGCCTTGACCGCGCGCTCGAGCATTTCCATGTACAGGGTGAAGCCGACCGCCTGGATCTGCCCGCTCTGGCCGTCGCCGAGCAGCTCGCCGGCGCCGCGGATTTCCAGGTCGTTGGTGGCCAGGACGAAGCCGGCTCCCAGGTCCTGGGTGTTGGCGATGGCTTCCAGGCGCTTTTCGGCATCGGCGCTGATCTGCTGGCGCGGCGGCGTCAGCAGGTAGGCGTAGGCCTGGTGGTGGCTGCGGCCAACCCGGCCGCGCAGCTGGTGCAACTGCGCCAGGCCGAACTTGTCGGCGCGCTCGATGACGATGGTGTTGGCACTGGGCACGTCGATGCCGGTTTCGATGATGGTCGAGGCGATCAGCACGTTGAAACGCTTGTGGTAGAAGTCGCTCATCACCTGTTCGAGTTCGCGTTCGCGCATCTGCCCATGGCCGATGCCGATGCGTGCCTCAGGGACCAGCTCGGCCAGTTCGGCGGCGCATTTCTCGATGGTCTTCACGTCGTTGTGCAGGTAGTAAACCTGGCCGCCGCGCAGCAGCTCACGCAGCAGCGCTTCCTTGACCGTGCTCTTGTTCTGCTCCATGACGAAGGTGCGCACCGACAGGCGTCGCGCCGGCGGGGTGGCGATGATCGACAGGTCGCGCATGCCCGACACCGCCATGTTCAGGGTGCGCGGGATCGGCGTGGCGGTGAGGGTGAGGATGTCCACCTCGCTGCGCAGGGCCTTGAGCTGTTCCTTCTGGCGCACGCCGAAACGGTGTTCCTCGTCGATGATCGCCAGGCCCAGGTCCTTGAAGCGCACATCGTCCTGCAGCAGCTTGTGGGTGCCGATGAGGATGTCGATCTTGCCTTCGGCGAGCTCCGCGGCAGCGGCGCTGACTTCCTTGGCCGACTTGAAGCGGCTCATCACCTCGACCGTTACCGGCCAGTCGGCGAAGCGGTCGCGGAAGCTGTTGTAGTGCTGCTGGGCGAGCAGGGTGGTCGGCACCAGCACCGCCACCTGGCGGCCGCTGTGCACGGCGATGAACGCCGCGCGCATGGCCACCTCGGTCTTGCCGAAGCCGACATCGCCGCACACCAGGCGGTCCATGGGCTTGGCGGCGAGCATGTCCTCGCGCACGGCTTCGATGGCGTTCTGCTGGTCGGGGGTTTCCTCGAACGGGAAGCCGGCGCTGAAGGTGGCGTAGTCGGCGGCCGGGTCGGCGAATGCGTAGCCTTTGCGCGCGGCGCGGCGGGCATAGATGTCGAGCAGTTCGGCGGCGACGTCGCGCACCTGTTCGGCGGCCTTGCGCTTGGCCTTCTGCCAGGCTTCCGAACCCAGCCGGTGCAGCGGCGCCAGGGCGTCGTCGCTGCCGGTGTAGCGGGCGATCAGGTGCAGGTTGGCCACCGGCACGTAGAGCTTGGCGCCTTCGGCGTATTCAAGGGTGAGGAATTCGGCGGCCTGGCTGTCGATTTCCAGCGTGGCCAGGCCCAGGTAGCGGCCCACGCCATGGTCGATGTGCACCACCGGCGCGCCTTCGCGCAGCTCGGTGAGGTTCTTGATCACCGCGTCGTTGGCCGCCTCGCCGCGTTTGTCGCGGCGCCGGCGCTGCATCACGCGCTGGCCGAACAAGGGGCTCTCGGCCACCAGGGCAATGGCCGGGTCGTCCAGCAGCAAACCGTCGTCGAGCGGGGCGATGGTGATCGCCAGGCGCTCGCTGCCGGTGATGAAGTCGGCCCAGCCCTCGACGGTCTGCGGGCGCAGCTTCAGGCGTTCTAGCAGCTCCAGCAGCACTTCGCGCCGGCCGGCGGACTCGGCGGTGAACAGCACGCGGCCCGGGAACTGCTCGAGGAAGTTCGACAGCGCCGCCAGCGGCTGGTTGGCCTTGGCCTCGATGGCCAGGTTGGGCAGGGCGCGCGCCGGGAAGCGCTCACGACCAGCGCCGGGCTCGAGGTCATCGGTGCTGACCACCACCCGGGGCCACTGCTTGAGCTTGGCGAAGCAGTCCTCGACCGGCATGAACAGCTCGGCCGGCGGCAGCAGCGGGCGGCTGAGGTCACCGCGGCGCTCTTCGTAGCGCCCGCGCACGTCGTTCCAGAAGTGCTCGGCAGCCTGCTCCACGCCCGGCAGGGAGAACACCTGGGTGTCCGCCGGCAGGTAGTCGAACAGGGTCGAGGTTTCTTCGAAGAACAGCGGCAGGTAGTACTCGATACCGGCCGGGATGATGCCGCTGGTCAGGTCCTGGAAGATCGCGCTGCGCCGGAAGTCCACATCGAAGCGCTCGCGGAAGCGGGCCTTGAAGCGGGTCACCTCGTCCTTGTGCATGGGGAACTCGCGGGCCGGCAGCAGGCGTACCGAGTCGACCTTGTCGATCGAGCGCTGGGTCTCCGGGTCGAAGGTGCGCAGCGTCTCGATCTCGTCGTCGAACAGGTCGATGCGGTACGGCTGTTTGCTGCCCATGGGGAACAGGTCGATCAGTGCCCCGCGCACGGCGAACTCGCCATGCTCGTAAACCGTGTCGACGCAGCGGTAGCCGCTCGCCTCGAGCCGTGTGCGCATCTGCTCGACGTCGATCTTCTGGCCCACGTCCAGCACCAGGCTGCTGCCCAGCAAGAAGCGTGTGGGGGCCAGGCGGTGCAGGGCGGTGGTCACGGGCACCACCAGGATGCCGTGGTCCAGCTCCGGCAGCCGGTACAGGCTGGCGATGCGCTGCGAGATGATGTCCTGGTGCGGCGAGAACAGGTCGTAGGGCAGCGTTTCCCAGTCGGGGAAGGGCAGCACCGGCAGGTCCGGGGCAAAGAAGCGCAGCTCCTGCTCCAGGCGATCGGCAGCCTGGCTGTCGGCGGTCAGCAGCAAGGTGAAGCGGCCGGCACTGCTGGCGGCTTCGGCGATGGCCAGGCTCAAGGCGGCACCGGGCAGGTTGCCCCAGGTGTGTTTGCCGGCCGTGGCCGACAGTTGCGGTAGGCGCAGAACTGACACGGGAGATCGGACTCCAAGCGTTGCGGCAAAGAGGACGATTGTACCGGTGAGCGGGCGCGCTGTCAGGCTCGAAAGGGCGTGGCGACGGGGCTTGTGGCCGGCGACAGGCGCTCATTGCCCGATACGCCGCGGGGCGTCATAATGTAGCCCCTTTTTTGTTCCCCTACATGTGGAAGGTTACCGTGACTCAGAAGCCCGACCAGTGTCTTGGTGAGTGGATCGATCGTGAAGCCCTGGCTGAAGCGATGATCCCGCTTATCGGTCAGCTCTACCGCAACAACAATGTGGTGAGCTCGATCTATGGCCGCAGCCTGATCAACCGTTCGGTTATCTCGATTCTCAAGGCCCACCGCTTTGCGCGTCACCGTCAAGCCGACGAAACCGAACTGTCCGTCCACGAGACATTCCCCCTGCTCAAGGCCATGAGCGAGCTGAAACTGGGCGCCGCTTCGGTTGACCTGGGCAAGCTGGCCAACAAGTTCAAGCAGGAAGGCAATGGCCGCACCGCCGAGCAGTTCGTGCGTGAAGAACTGGCCGATGTGGTCGGTCAGCAGAACGCTTCCGCACGCAAAGGCACCGACGTCGTGCTGTACGGCTTTGGCCGTATCGGCCGCCTGCTGGCGCGCATCCTGATCGAGAAGACCGGTGGTGGCGACGGCCTGCGCCTGCGCGCCATCGTCGTGCGCAAGGGCGCCGAAAACGACCTGGTCAAGCGCGCCAGCCTGCTGCGTCGTGACTCGGTGCACGGCCCGTTCGATGGCACCATCACCATCGACGAAGCCAACAACACCATCACCGCCAACGGCAACCTGATCCAGGTGATCTACGCCAAGAGCCCGAGCGAAGTCGACTACACCCAGTACGGCATCAAGGATGCGCTGATCGTCGACAACACCGGCGTATGGCGTGACGCCGACGGCCTCGGCCAGCACCTGGCCTGCCCGGGCGCTGCCCGCGTGATCCTCACCGCACCGGGCAAGGGCGCGCTGAAGAACATCGTGCACGGCATCAACCATGGCGACATCAGCGCCGATGACAAGATCATCTCCGCTGCTTCCTGCACCACCAACGCCATCGTGCCGGTGCTCAAGGCTGTCAACGACCAGTACGGCATCGTCAACGGCCACGTCGAAACCGTTCACTCGTTCACCAACGACCAGAACCTGATCGACAACTTCCACAAGGGCAGCCGTCGTGGCCGTGCCGCGCCGCTGAACATGGTTATCACCGAAACCGGTGCCGCCACCGCTGCTGCCAAGGCACTGCCAGTGCTCAAGGGCAAGCTGACCGGCAACGCGATTCGCGTGCCGACGCCGAACGTGTCGATGGCCATCCTCAACCTGAACCTTGAGAAGGCCACCAACCGCGAGGAACTCAACGAGTACCTGCGCCAGACCGCCATGCACTCCGAACTGCACAAGCAGATCGACTACGTGAGCTCCCAGGAAGTGGTTTCCACCGACTTCGTCGGTTCGCGCCACGCCGGTGTGGTCGACGCTGAAGCGACCATCTGCAGCGACAACCGCGTTGTCCTGTACGTCTGGTACGACAACGAGTTCGGCTACAGCTGCCAGGTGGTTCGTGTGATGGAAGACATGGCCGGTGTGAACCCGCCAGCGTTTCCACGCTGATCCGCTTGTAATGCGTTGAGAAAACGGGAACCTTCGGGTTCCCGTTTTTTTTGCCTGGGATTAGTGTTTTTTGTAATGGCCTCATCGCGGGGCAAGCCCGCTCCCACGAGTTGTCCCGCGATCGGCGTGGGAG
>NZ_JBMOWQ010000255.1:0-3943 GCF_049310485.1 Pseudomonas sp. GZD-209 | reverse complement strand
GCCCCGCGATAGGCCCTGCCTGGCATCCCCGTTTCGGCGGCAGGCCCTATCGCGGGGCAAGCCCGCTCCCACGCAGTATCTGCGAATTCAGATGATCCGCCCGTCGTCCCGCGCCCGCTCGAGCTTGATGGCAATGAACTTGGACGTCGGTGTATGGCTGCCCTCGCCAATGCTCTCCAGCGGCACCAGCGGGTTCACCTCGGGGTAATAGGCAGCGGCCTGCCCGGCAGGAATGTCGAACGCCAACAGGGTGAAACCCTGCACCCGGCGTACATGCTCATCCCCCCACAACGACACGATGTCGACCTTCTGCCCCGGCTGGAAGCCCAGGCGGACGATGTCGGCTTCGTTGGCGAACAGCACGTCGCGCTGGCCGCGCACGCCGCGGTAGCGGTCGTCCATGCCATAGATGGTGGTGTTGTACTGATCGTGCGAGCGCATCGACTGCATGATCAGGTCCGGCAACTGGCCGCTGGCGCGCACCCGCTCGTCGAGCAGGCTGTCGGGCAGCAGGTTGGCCTTGAAGTTGGCGCGGCCGGTGGCGGTTTTCCACTGGCGGCTGGCAGCGCTGTTGCCCAGGTAGAAACCGCCCGGCAGGCGCAGGCGCTCATTGAAGTCGGCAAACCCCGGGATGGTGTCGGCGATCAGCGCGCGGATGCGGTCGTAATCGGCCACCAGCCAGTGCCAGTCCACCGGCTGCTTGCCCAGGGTGGCGGCGGCGATGCCGGCGACCACGGCGGGCTCGGAGCGCATCTGCCTGGACAGAGGCTTGAGCTGGCCGTTGGAGGCATGGACCATGCTGAACGAGTCCTCCACCGTGACCGCCTGCGGGCCATCGCTTTGCAGGTCGATATCGGTGCGGCCCAGGCACGGCAGGATCAGCGCCTGCTTGCCATGGACCAGGTGGCTGCGGTTGAGCTTGGTGCTGATCTGCACGGTCAGCTCGCAATTACGCAGGGCCTGGGCGGTGCGTTCGGTGTCCGGGGTGGCCTGGGCGAAGTTGCCGCCCAGCCCGATGAACACCTTGGCCCGGCCTTCGAGCATGGCGTGGATCGCTTCGACGGTGTTGTGGCCGTTGTGGCGCGGCACGCTAAAGCCGAAGCGCTTTTCGATGGCGTCGAGCAGGAACACCGGTGGGCGCTCGTTGATGCCCATGGTGCGGTCACCCTGCACGTTGCTGTGGCCGCGCACCGGGCACAGGCCTGCGCCGGGTGCACCGAGGTTGCCGCGCAGCAGCATCAGGTTGACGATTTCCTGGATGGTCGGCACCGAGTGGCGGTGCTGGGTGATGCCCATGGCCCAGCACATGATCACTCGCTTGCCTTTGCAGTACATGCGCGCCGACAGTTCGATGTCGGCCAGGGCAAGGCCGGACTGCGCCTCGATCTGCTCCCAGGGCGTGGCATCCACCACCGCCAGGTACTCGTCCACGCCATGGCCGTGCTCGGCAATGAAGGCGTGGTCGAAGATCGCCGGTTCGCCCTTGGCCTGCGCCTCGCGCTCCCACTGCAGCAGGAACTTGGCCATGCCGCGCAGCAGTGCCATGTCGCCGCCCAGGGCCGGGCGGAAGAACGCGGTGTTGGTCGGGCGATCGCTGTTGGTCAGCATCTCCAGCGGGTTCTGCGGGTGCTGGAAGCGTTCCAGGCCACGCTCTTTGAGCGGGTTGACGCACACCACCTGGGCGCCGCGCTTCACCGCGTCACGCAACGGGTCGAGCATGCGCGGGTGGTTGGTCCCGGGGTTCTGGCCCCAGACGAAGATCGCGTCGGCGTGTTCGAAGTCGTCGTAGGTGACCGTGCCCTTGCCCACGCCAACGCTCTGGCCGAGGGCAACGCCGCTGGCCTCGTGGCACATGTTCGAGCAGTCGGGGAAATTGTTGGTGCCGTAGGCGCGCACGAACAGCTGGTAGAGGTACGCCGCCTCGTTGCTGGCCCGGCCGGAGGTATAGAACTCGGCCTGGTCAGGGCTGGCCAGGTTGTTCAGGTGGCGGGCGATCAACGCGAAGGCCGCGTCCCATTCGATCGGCTGGTAGCGGTCGGTGACCGGGTCGTAGACCATCGGTTCGGTCAGCCGGCCCTGGTATTCAAGCCAGTAGTCGCTTTGCTGGCGCAGCGCGCTGACGCTGTAGCGGGCGAAGAAAGCCGCATCGACACGGCGCTTGGTGGCTTCCCAGTTGACCGCCTTGGCGCCGTTCTCGCAGAACTTGACCATGCCGCTCTCGGGCGAGTCGCCCCAGGCGCAACCGGGGCAGTCGAAGCCGCCGTTCTGGTTGGTCTTGAGCAGGGCGCGCAGGTTCTTCAGGGCGTTGTCGCTGCCGACCCAGGCCTTGGCCACGCTGCGCAGCGCGCCCCAGCCACCGGCGGGGCCGGGGTAAGGCTTGTAGCGAGGGGAAGAGGCGGGGGCGTTGTCCGGGAGTTTTTCATACGAGGTCACGGCTGTTACTACTCCGCCGCTGGGCTGAATACCCGCGGTGCGCTGTGTTTGGGCAGATGGATAAGGTTGAGGTTGTGCTTGCGTGCCCATTGCAGGGCAAGGCCCGTGGGCGCCGAAAGGCTGACCAGGGTCTGGATGCCGGCGCGCAGCACCTTCTGGATCAGTTCCAGGCTGCAACGGCTGGTGACGATGGCCAGGCCACCCGTGGTGTCGATGCGCTGGCGCAGCAGGGCGCCGATCAACTTGTCCAGGGCGTTGTGCCGGCCGATGTCCTCGCGGCCCAGCAGCAGCTGGCCGTCGCAGTCCATGAACAGCGCGGCGTGCACAGCGCCGCAGTGCTGGCCAAGGGGCTGGAAGGCATCGATGCGCTGGCGCAGGTCCTTGAGCCAATGGGCCGGGGGCAAGGGGGCCCCGGGCAGTGCCGTCAGTTCGGGCAGCGCCTGCTCCAGGGCTTCGACACCGCACAGGCCGCAGCCACTGGTGCCGGCCATCTGGCGGCGCTGGTTCTTCAGGTCCCAGAAGGCACGGCTGGAAATTTCCAGGTCGGCATACAAGGCCGAGCCGCTGCCGGAGAGCTTCACGTCGTAGATTTCGTCAGTACCGCTGACGATGCCGCTGCCGACGCTGAAACCGACCGCGAAGTCTTCAAGGTCGGTGGGGCTGACCAGCATCACCGCCTGGTTGAGGCCGTTGTAGACGATGGCCAGCGCGACTTCCTCGGCCAGCGGCGTGCTGTCACGCGCAGCATCGGTGAGCTCGAGGTAGTCGTAGGTGTTGCTGGCGGCGGGCAGATCGAATGACGAAGGCGCCGCGCAGACCGGAGGCTTGCTGTTCATCGGGGCGAATACCGGCGGCAGTTTGATGCCACAAGCCTAGGCCGCCGGGCAGGTGGCGTCTAATCGCTAGCGTCTATGCCGTGATAGACCGCGTCGATTGGTCGCACAGGGGCGGGGGGCGGGATCCTGGCCTAGACTCCTGCTTCCACGGATTCACCCTAAAGGAGCGCCACATGAGCCTGTTCAGTTTCGTGAAGGAAGCCGGTGAGAAGTTGATCGACCTGCTGACCCCGGGCAATGCCAATGCCGAGGAGCAGTTGAAGAAACACGTCGAAAGCGTTGGCCTGGGCAACCCGAACATCTCGGCCACTGTAGAAGGAGACAAGATCATCCTCAAGGGCGAGGTCAGCAGCCAGGAAGAGAAGGAGAAGATCATCCTGGCGGCCGGCAACATTGCCGGTGTGGCTGCGGTGGAGGACCAGATCGTTGTCACCGGGCCAATTGCCCAGGCGGCGGTGTTCGTCACCGTGGTGAAGGGTGACACGCTCAGTGCCATCGCCTTGAAGGTGTATGGCAATGCCAACCAGTACAACAAGATCTTCGAGGCCAACAAGCCGATGCTCAAGCACCCGGACAAGATCTACCCGGGGCAGGTATTGCGTATTCCCGACTGACCTCATCGAGGGGGGAGCGAGATCCCCCCCAGAGCGGTTGGAGAGGGGGTTTCATGCTTG
>NZ_JBMOWQ010000254.1:0-24373 GCF_049310485.1 Pseudomonas sp. GZD-209 | reverse complement strand
TTCCTTCGCGGTCGTCACCCTCTCGTGTCACGGGGTCCGTCGCCCCTCCCCCCCCCCGCGATTGGGCCTAGAGTCCTGTCAACAACGCCCGGTAATCCTCGACCGCCGCGAACTCCTGGGTATCTCGCGGCTCGGCCCGACTATCCGGCTGGCGCACCGCCAGCAGGTGCCCCACCCCAAACCGCTGCGCGCTGCGCAGAATCGCCAGGGTGTCATCGATGAACAGGCTGCGCGCCGGTTCAAAACCGATGTCCGCCTGCAATGCGTCCCAGAACTGCGGGCTTTCTTTCGGATATCCGTAGTCATGCGAGCTGATCAACCGCTCGAAATACGGCGCCAGCTCCACCCGCTCCAGTTTCAGCGACAGTGAGTCGCGATGCGCATTGGTGATCATCACCACCCGCTTGCCGGCCTTGCGGATGGCGGCGAGGAAGGTGTCGGCATCCGGCTTCAAGGCGATCAGGTCGGCGATCTCCTGCTTCAGCTCGCGGATCGGCAGGCGCAGCTCGCGGCTCCAGAAGTCCAGGCAGTACCAGTTCAGCGTCCCGGCATGCTGCTCGAACAGCGGCTGCAGCTCCATTTCGGCCATCGCCCGGCTCACCCCGTGCAGCTCGGCGTAGCGCTGGGGCAGGTGCTGCAGCCAGAAGCGGTTGTCGTAGTGCAGGTCGAGCAGGGTGCCGTCCATGTCCAGCAGGACAGTATCGATGGCGGACCAGGGAAGAACGGGCATGGGAAACTCTCGATCAGGTGGCAAGCCACGGTATAGTAACCCGTTCACGCCAAGGAGCCGCCCCATGCGCCAGAAACCCACCGTCCTCAGCCGCGAGATCGTCGCCAGCAGCCGCCTGTTCCGCGTCGAAGCCGTGCAGTTGCGCTTTTCCAACGGCACCGAACGCACCTATGAGCGACTGGTCGGCCGGGGCAATGGTTATGGCGCGGTGATGATCGTGGCCATGCTCGATGCCGAGCACGCAGTGCTGGTCGAGGAATATTGCGGCGGCACCGATGAATACGAACTGTCCCTGCCCAAAGGCCTGATCGAGCCGGGTGAGGACGTGCTGGCCGCCGCTGACCGCGAGCTCAAGGAAGAGGCCGGTTTCGGCGCACGCCAGCTGGAGCACCTGACCGAGCTGTCGTTGTCGCCCGGTTACATGAGCCAGAAGATCCAGGTAGTGCTGGCCACCGACCTGTACGAAGAGCGGCTGGAAGGTGATGAGCCGGAGCCGATGCGGGTCGACAAGGTCAACCTGCGCGAGCTGTCGGCGCTGGCCATGCACCCGCAGTTCAGCGAAGGCCGGGCCCTGGCGGCGTTGTACCTGGCGCGTGACCTGCTGATCCAGCGTGGGGTGCTGAGCGCATGAACGATCTTCAACTGATGCAGCAGGTGGTGAAGCTCGTCCAGTTGGCCGGCGAGGCCATCCTGCCGTTCTGGCGCGCAGGCGTGGCAGTCACCACCAAGGCCGACGACTCGCCGGTGACCGCTGCCGACCTGGCGGCGCACCGGATCATTGCCGATGGCCTGCAAGCGCTGGCGCCACAGATCCCGGTGCTGTCCGAGGAAGACTGTGATATCCCGCTGCAAACCCGTGCTGCCTGGCAGCGCTGGTGGTTGGTCGACCCGCTGGACGGTACCAAGGAATTCATCGCTGGCAGTGAAGAGTTCACCGTCAACATTGCGCTGATCGAGCAGGGCGAGGTGGTGTTTGGTGTGGTGGCGATGCCGACCAATGGCCGTTGTTACTTCGGCGGTCGCGAGCTGGGGGCCTGGCGTGCCGAGCGCGATGCCGAGGCGCAAGCGATCCAGGTGCGCAACGCGCCGCCACCGGATGGCCGCTTCACCGTGGTCGCCAGCCGCCGGCATTCCAGCCCGGAGCAGGAAGCGCTGCTGGCTGGCCTGACAAGCGCCGTGGGTGAGCTGGAGCTGGCCAATATCGGCAGCTCGTTGAAGTTCTGCCTGCTCGCCGAAGGCGCTGCCGACTGCTATCCGCGGCTGGCGCCGACCTCGCAGTGGGACACTGCTGCCGCGCAGGGCGTGCTGGAAGGGGCCGGTGGCGAGGTGATCGGGCTGGATGGTCAGGCGTTTCAATACCCGCCACGGGAATCGTTGCTCAACCCGTTTTTCCTGGCGTTGCCCAAGGCTGCCGATTGGCGGCAGGCGTTGGTCAAACTCAGCGCAACCACAATCAACAATGCAGTGTAGGGCTCGTGGGAGCGGCGGTGCGCCGATGCGACTTGCCCCGCGATGAGGCCATAGCAGGTTACTCAGTTGTCCTGACTGGCCTCATCGCGGGGCAAGCCCGCTCCCACGAGCAAAATTTTAACAGTGGAGCAAGTACTCTTCCCCCTCCCCCCCCCCTCCCCCCCCCCCCCCCCCCCCCTCCCTCCCCCCCCCCCCCCCCCCCCCCCCCCCCCCCCCCCAAGCCCGCTCCCACGAGCAACATTTCAACGGTGCAGCACGTACTGGCCGCTGAACCTCACCGCAGGCTCGTCACTGCCCTCATTGCTCACCATCGTCTCCAACGTCAACCGCGCCCGCCCGCGGCGCTGGTACATCGTCAGGAACCGCTCCCAGGCTTTCTCGTCCGGCGCCGGGCAACGCGCCACGGCGGTACCGGTCACCGGCAGTGGATAACTGATCTGCCCCTCCTGGATGACGATGTGCCCGTCATCGATGCCCAGCTCGCGCAAGCGCAGGTGCAGCCAGCCCCAACCCACCAACACCGCGCCGCAATACAGGCTGCCGCCGAACATGGTGCTCTTGTGGTTGACGTTGGGGGCCAGCGGCAGCTGCAGGCGCAGGCAGTGGCCTTGCCAGTCGATGACGGCCATGCCCATTTCGCGGGTCAGGGGAATGTCGCTGTGCAGTACGGCTTGCAGGTACTGGCTGTCGGTGCTCATTGACGGTTGTCCTCATGGTCGTCGTGCCCGCCGCTGGCGCCGTCGAAGCTCATGCCATGCTTGCGCAGCTTGTCGTGCAGGGTCTTGCGCGGGATGCCGAGGGCTTCGGCAAGGCTGCGCATGGAGTTGTGTGGCTGGGCCAGTTCGGCGGCGATCAGCGAGCGTTCGAACTGCTCGACCTGCTCGCTCAGGTTGCCGCTCGGCACGGGCAGGTGAACGTCGTTGGGGGTGGCTGGCGGCTGCCCGTCGAGGGCCAGTTCAAGGCCCAGGGCGAAGCGTTCGGCGGCGTTCTGCAGTTCGCGCACGTTACCCGGCCATTCGTGGCGCAGCAGCATGGCGCGCTGGGCGGGTTGCAGGCTGTGGGGCGCCAGGCCGTGGCGCTCGCTGGCGGCATCGGCGAAATGCTGGAACAGCACCAGGATGTCGTCGCCACGCTCGCGCAGTGCCGGGATGCGCAGCGGCGCGACGTTCAGGCGGTAATACAGGTCGGCACGGAAGCGGCCCTGGTCGGCGGCTTGGCGCAGGTCTTCCTTGGTCGCGGCGATGATGCGGATGTCCAGCGGGATCAGCTGGTTGCCGCCCAGGCGCTCGACCACCCGCTCCTGCAAAAGGCGCAGCAGCTTGACCTGCACATCCAGGCTCATGCTCTCGATCTCGTCGAGGAACAGCGTGCCGCCGTTGGCGAATTCGAACTTGCCGATGCGGCGCTTCTGCGCGCCGGTGAACGCCCCTGGCTCGTGGCCGAAGAGTTCGCTCTCGACCACCGATTCGGCCAGGGCGCCGGCGTTGATCGCCACGAACGGGCCGTCGCGGCGGCTCGACAGGTCGTGCAGGGCACGCGCCACCACCTCCTTGCCGGCGCCGGTCTCACCGAGGATGAGCACGTCGGCGCGGGTGCCGGCGAGGGCGCCGATCTGCTCGCGCAGGCGCAGCATGGCCGGCGACAGGCCGACCAGGCGCGTGGCCAGTTGCTGGCGGTCGCTCAGTGCCAGGCGCAGGCTACGGTTGTCCAGCACCAGCCGGCGCAGGGCCAGGGCACGGCGCACGCTGTCGAGCAGGGCGTCAGTGGCAAAGGGCTTTTCAAGGAAGTCATAGGCCCCGGCACGCATCGCCTGCACCGCCAGCGGCACATCGCCGTGGCCGGTGATCAGCAGCACCGGCAGCTCGCTGTCACGGGCGTGCAGTTGCTCCAGCAGTTGCAGGCCATCGATGCCGGGCATGCGGATGTCGCTGACCACCACACCCGGCCAGTCGGCCTCGATGCGCGCGGCCAGGCCCTGGGCATCGGCCAGCGCCACCACCTTGAGCCCGGCAAGGTCGAGGGTCTGGCTCAGCGCCTGGCGCAGGTGCGGGTCGTCATCGACCAGGATCACCTGGGCGTTGCTGTCGATCAGTGTCTCGGTGGTCATGCCGAGGTGTCCTCCGAAGATTGCAGGTTGGCGCCGGGCGTGGCCACGCGCAGTTGCAGGGTCAGCAGGGCGCCGCCTTCCGGGTGGTTGGCCAGCAGCAGCTCACCGCCCAGGGCGCGCATCAGGCTTTCGCAGATGGCCAGCCCCAGGCCCAGGCCCTGGGTGCGGGTCTTGGTGGTGAAGAACGGCTCTTTGGCGTGCTCCAGGGCCTGGCGGCTGAAGCCTGGGCCGTTGTCGCGAATGTACAGGTAGACGCAATCGTCCTGGCGCTCGGCACTTAGCCACAGCTTGCGGGGGTTGGCCTTTTCGGTGAGCGCGTCCAGGGCATTGGCCAGCAGGTTGCCCAGCACCTGGCGCAGGCGGGTTTCGCCGGCCTGCACCCACAGGGTGGCTTCCGGCAGGTCACGCACCAGCTCCACGGCCATGGCCCGGCGGCGCTTGGCCAGCAGCGCCAGGGCGTCGTCCAGCGCCGGCTGCAGGGCCACGCTTTCCGGGGCGTGACGGTCGCGGCGGGCAAAGGCGCGCAAGTGGGCGATGATCGAGGCCATGCGCCCGGTCAGTTCGCCGATCAGCTTGAGGTTGCCGCGCACGTCTTCGGAGCGCTGGTGGTCGAGCAGGATCTCGGCGTTTTCGGCGTAGCTACGGATCGCCGCCAGCGGCTGGTTGAGTTCGTGGCTGATGCTCGCCGACATGGTGCCGAGCACCGACAGCTTGCCGGCCTGGACCAGCTCGTCCTGGGCGCGCACCAGCTCCTGCTGGGCGTTCTCGCGCTCCAGCACGGCGCTTTTGAGCCGGGTGTTGAGGCCTTCGAGGTCGGCGGTGCGCTCCACCACGCGGTTTTCCAGCTCATGGCGGGCGCGGGCTTCGAAGTCGATGCGGTCGATGTAATGGCGGCGGCGCTGCATCACCAGGCCAGCCAGCAGCATGGTCACCAGCAGCGCACCGGCGCCGATGGCCATGACCGTCTGCACCGAGCGGTCGACCAGGGTGCGTGGCGCGAGGATGCTGACCTGCCAGCCGGTTTCCTTGATGTCGCGGGTCTGCGTGAGCCAGGCGTCGTGGTTCAGGCTCAACGGCTGCGGCGCCTGGGTCGGGTACGGCTGGATGGCGATGATCGCCTGGCGCTCGGCCTCGGTCAGTTCACGGGTGGCGCGAAAGCGCCAGTCCGGGCGCGAGGTGAGCACCACCACGCCGTTCTGGTCGGTCAGCAGCAACTGCTCGGGGGTACGGCCCCAGAGGGTTTCGGTGTGGTCGAGGTCGACCTTGACCACCAGCACGCCGATCACCCGCTCACGGTCGTGCACGGCGGCGGCGAAGAAGTAGCCGCGCTTGGCCGATGTCGTGCCCTGGCCGAAGAAGCGCCCCAGGTGGCCGTCCATGGCTTCGATGAAGTACGGCCGGAACGAGAAGTTGCGGCCGACGAAGCTGTCCTGCTTGTCCCAGTTGGAGGCAGCCAGGGTGTTGCCGCTGACATCCATCAGGTACATCACTTCGGCGCCGGTCTGCTGGGTGATGTGCTTGAGCAGGCGGTTGGCGTTGGTCACCGCTTCGAGCTTGAACGGGTCGGCCAGCACGCCGCGCAGGGCAGGCAGTTCGCCGAGGATCTGCGGCAGGGTCTCGTAGCGGTGCAGGGTGCCGAGCAGGTTGGCGACGTAGAGGTCGAGGGTCTGGCGGTTCTGCGAGGCCAGTTCTTCCTGGTAGTAGCGCTCGGCCAGGTGATGCAGGGGCCACAGCAGTGGGGTCAGGCACAGCGCCAATAGGGCAAGGCTGCGCCAGCGGGGGCGGCGAGGTGGCGTGGGTTTGGGAATCATCGGTAAAGGGCGCCAGAAGAGTCTGGCGCAATTATGCGCTAGTTGAGGCAGTCGATCAGTGCTTGATGCCAGTGCGGCTGCGTAACCTGCCATTCGCGCGCCAGGCGCGAACAGTCCAGGCGCGAGTTGAGCGGCCTTTGCGCGGGTGTGGGGTATTCGCTCGACGTGATCGGCAGCAGCTCGGCGCAAGGCAGGCCTTGTGCCTTGAGCTGCTGCGCGATGGCCTGGGCAAAGCCGAACCACGATGTTTCGCCCTGCGCGGTCAGGTGGTAGGTGCCCCAGGCGCCGGCCTGGCCCTGTTGCCAGCGCTCGATCAGGGCGCGGGTGCTGGCGGCAAGGGTGCCGGCCCAGGTGGGGGCGCCGATCTGGTCGCTCACCACCTTCAATTGCGGGCGTTCCTGCAGCAGGCGCTGCATGGTCAGCAGGAAGTTGCGCCCGTGCCGCGAGTAGACCCAGCTGGTGCGAAGGATCAGGTGCTCGCCACCGACTGCCGTGATGGCCTGTTCGCCGGCCAGCTTGCTGCGGCCATAGACGCCCAGCGGGTTCGGTGCATCGTCCTCGGCATAGGGCGTCGTCTTGCTGCCATCGAAGACATAGTCGGTGGAGTAGTGGATCAGCGGCACGCCCAGGCGCGCGGCCTCTTCGGCAAGCACACGGGGAGCCTCGGCGTTGATGGCGAAGGCCAGTTGCGGCTCGCTTTCGGCCTGGTCCACTGCGGTGTAGGCCGCGGCGTTGATGACCAGGTCGGGCCTCAGCTCGCGCAGCGGCGCGCGCAACTGCTGCGGGTGGGCAAGGTCGAGCTGCTCGCGGCCCAGCAGGTGCACCTCGCCCAGGCCGGCCAGCGCGCCTTGCAGTGCCTGAGCCACCTGGCCATTGCGGCCGCAGACGAGCACTTTCATGGCAGCAGGCTCCCTGCCTTGCTCAGTTCGCTGAAGCCTTTGCCCAGCTTGTCCTTGTCGGAAAGCTTTGGCTCTACCCCCTGCAACTGCCAGTCGATGTTCAGGTCGGGGTCATCCCAGCGGATGCAGTGCTCGGCACCGGGGTTGTAGTAATCGGTGGTCTTGTACAGGAACTCGGCCGACTCGCTCAGCACCACGAAGCCATGGGCAAACCCGGGCGGGATCCACAACTGGCGACGGTTTTCGGCGGACAGGCGCACCGCCACCCACTGGCCACAGGTTTTGGAGCTGCGGCGCACGTCCACCGCCACGTCCAGCACTTCGCCGTGGGCCACCCGCACCAGCTTGCCCTGGGTGTTCTGCACCTGGTAGTGCAGGCCGCGCAGCACGTTGTGCGCTGAGCGCGAGTGGTTGTCCTGGACGAAGCCGCCCTTGAACCCGGTCAGTTCGGCGAACACCCGGGCGTTGAAGCTTTCGAAGAAAAACCCCCGATCGTCACCGAACACCTTGGGTTCGATGATAAGTACGTCGGGTATGTCGGTAGCAATGATGTTCATGCAGATTCTTTGGCCAGTTTGCCCAGGTATTGACCGTATCCGGTCTTTTTCAGTTTTTCGGCCTTGGCCAACAACTCTTCACGGCTGATCCAGCCTTGGTTGAAGGCGATCTCTTCCAGGCAGGCCACTTTCAGCCCTTGGCGGTTCTCGATGGTCTGCACGTACTGCGAGGCGTCCAGCAGGCTCTCGTGGGTGCCGGTATCGAGCCAGGCAAAGCCGCGGCCGAAGCGCTCCACGCGCAGGTCGCCGCGTTTGAGGTAGGCGTTGGTGATGTCGGTGATTTCCAGCTCACCGCGTGCCGAAGGGCGTACATCCTTGGCGATGCCCACCACATCGTTGTCGTAGAAATACAGGCCGGTCACGGCATAGCTGGACTTGGGCTGCAGTGGCTTTTCCTCGATCGACAGGGCATTGCCCTGCTCATCGAACTCGACCACACCGAAGCGCTCGGGGTCCTTGACCCAGTAGCCGAACACGGTGGCCCCCGACTCATGTTTCACGGCGCGTTGCAGCTGTTCGGTGAAACTCTGCCCGTGGAAGATGTTGTCGCCCAGGATCAGGCACACCGAGTCGTCGCCAATGAACTCTTCACCGATCAGGAAGGCCTGGGCCAGCCCGTCCGGCGAGGGCTGTTCGGCGTAGCTGATGTTGAGGCCGAACTGGTGGCCGTCGCCGAACAGGTTCTTGTACTGCGGCAGGTCCTGGGGGGTGGAAATCAGCAGGATGTCGCGGATCCCGGCAAGCATCAGCACCGAGACCGGGTAGTAGATCATCGGTTTGTCGTAGATCGGCAGCAGCTGCTTGGAGACCCCGAGGGTGATGGGGTGCAGACGGGTGCCGGAGCCACCGGCCAGAACGATACCTTTGGTCATGCGATCAAGTCCTTGATGTTGGAGTTGCCCAGGCGTTCACCCTGATAGCTGCCGTCCTGCACGCGGCGGCACCATTCAAGGTTGTTCAGGTACCACTGCACGGTCTTGCGCAGACCGCTTGCGAAGGTTTCTTCGGGGACCCAGCCCAGCTCGCGTTCGATCTTGCTGGCGTCGATGGCATAGCGCAGGTCGTGGCCGGGGCGGTCCTGCACGTAGGTGATCAGGTCCTGGTAATGCGCTATGCCGACCGGGCGCTGTTCGGGGGCCAGCTCTTCAAGCAGCTTGCACAGCTCGTGCACCACATCGATGTTCTTCTGCTCGTTATGCCCGCCGATGTTGTAGGTCTCGCCGACCTGGCCCTCGGTCACCACCTTGAGCAGCGCCCGGGCGTGGTCCTCGACGTACAGCCAGTCGCGCACCTGCTGGCCGTTGCCATACACCGGCAGCGGTTTGCCGGCCAGGGCGTTGAGGATCATCAGCGGGATCAGTTTTTCCGGGAAGTGGTAGGGCCCGTAGTTGTTCGAGCAATTGGTCAGCAGTACCGGCAGCCCATAGGTGCGCTGCCAGGCGCGGACCAGGTGGTCGGACGCCGCCTTGCTGGCCGAATAGGGCGAGCTGGGCGCATAGGGCGTGTTTTCGGTGAACAGGTCGTCGACGCCATGCAGGTCGCCATACACCTCATCGGTGGAGATATGGTGGAAGCGGAAGGCTTGGCGCTGCGCCGCCGGCAGACGGGACCACCAGGCGCGGGTGGCTTCGAGCAGGGCGTAGGTGCCGACGATATTGGTCTGGATGAAGGCCGCCGGGCCATCGATGGAACGGTCCACGTGCGACTCGGCCGCCAGGTGCATGATCGCCTGGGGCTCGAAGCGTTCCAGCACCTCGGCGACCGTTGCCTGGTCGGCGATGTCGGCCTGGACGAACTCGTAGCGGCTGTTGCTGGCGATGGGCTGCAGCGATTCCAGATTGCCCGCGTAGGTCAGCTTGTCGAGGTTGAGCACCTCATGCTCGGTGTTGCCGATCAGGTGGCGGATCAGGGCCGAGCCGATGAAGCCGGCACCGCCGGTGACGAGAATGCGCATGTGCAAATGCCTTTGCTGAGGGCTTTGGCGAAAAGCCTAGCTGGTTTGTTTGTGGCCGCTCGTCGTAAATCGTGCTGGCGCACGGTGTCCGTCGCCTGGTGCGAGCTGCCTCTTGAATATCGGCAACAGTAGTGGCGATATAAGCGGCAAAAAAACGAGGTCCCCCGCATGCCCCTGAGCACCCTGATCCAGCGTTCGAGCCAGCCCAGCCCTTCACTCGGTGAAGCCCAGGCCCATGCCCTGCTGCGTTCGCATTATGACCTGCGGGGCGAGTTGCAGGCACTGGGTAGCCAGCAGGATGTGAATTTTTGCGTCGACAGCGCCCAGGGGCGCTATGTGCTCAAGGCCTGCCACGGCAGCTATGCCGAAGTCGAATTGCAGGCCCAGCACGCCGCCCTGGCGTACTTGCGCGAGCGCGGCGTGCCGGTGCCGCAGGTGCAGCCGTCGCTTGCCGGTGAGGCGCTGCTGGCGCTTGAGGTCGATGGCCAACCCCTGCGGGTGCGGCTGCTCAGTTATATCGAAGGCCAGCCGCTGACCCGCCTCAAGCACCTGCCGGTGTCGGTGGTGGCTGAGCTGGGCAGGCTGTGCGCGCAGGTCGACCAGGCGCTGGCTGGCTTCGAGCACCCGGGCCTGGACCGCACCTTGCAGTGGGACCCGCGGCATGCCCAGGCACTGGTCGAGCACCTGCTGCCGGTAGTCACTGATCCGGCACGCCGCGAGCAGGTTGCCCAACTGGCCCGCCAGGCCGCAGACAAGCTGGCGCCGCTGGTCGGGCAACTGCCGACCCAGGCCGTGCACCTGGACATCACCGACGACAACGTGGTCTGGGCGCGTGATGGGCAGCGGGAGTGGCAAGTGCAGGGGGTGATCGATTTCGGTGACCTGCTGCGCAGCTGGCGCATCGCCGACCTGTCGGTGACCTGTTCGGCGCTGCTGCATCACGCCGAAGGCGACCCGCTGCGCATCTTGCCGGCGGTGGCCGCCTACCAGGCCGCCAACCCGCTTGAAACGGCCGAATTGCAGGCGCTCTGGCCGCTGGTGCAGCTGCGTGCCGCCGTACTGGTGCTCAGCAGTGAGCAGCAGTTGGCGATCGATCCGCTCAATCAGTACACCCGCGACAACATCGCCCACGAGTGGGAAATCTTCGATACCGCCTGCGCGGTGCCCGCCGCGCTGATGGAAGTGGCAATCCTGCAGGCTGCCGGCCAGCGGCCCGCTAGCGCCGACTTCAGCGGTTGCCTGCCGTTGCTGCCAGCGCTTGCAGGGCAGGCGGTCAGCCGGGTCGACCTCGGTGTGCTCAGCCCGCACTGCGAGGCCGGCAACTGGGAGCAGCCGGGCTTCGACCAGCGCCTGCTGGCCAGCCAGCCTGCGCCGGCCTGCAGCCTGCACGGCCAATACCGACTGTCGCAAACCCACATCGACCGCGCCGAGGAACCCGCCACCTGTGCCCTGGGTGTAGAGCTCAAGCTGATGCCCGGTAGCCTGCTGCAGGCACCTGCCGAGGGCGTATGGCAGCGTGCCGGCGACAACCGGGGCTGCCTGCGCACCGCGCACTGGAACCTTTGGCTCAACGGCCTGGAAGAGGCCCCGGCCGACGGCCAGCTGCTTGCCAGGGGCCAGGCGCTGGGCGCCACCTGTGGTTTCCTCAGCGTGCAGCTGTGTCTCGATGGCCAGGCCGTGCCGCCGTTCTCCGCCACGCCCAGCGCTGCCGCTGCCTGGCTGGCCCTGTGCCCTTCGCCTTCGGCGCTGCTGGGCTTTGATTGCGCTGCCGAGCCCCTGGCCGATGCGCAGGCGCTGCTGGCCCGCCGCGATGCCAGCTTCGCCCGCTCGCAGAAGCACTATTACGAGCAGCCGCCGCATATCGAACGCGGCTGGCGCAACTACCTGATCGACATGCAGGGCCGCTCGTACCTGGACATGCTCAACAACGTCGCGGTGCTCGGCCATGGCCACCCGCGCATGGTCGCCGAGTCAGCGCGCCAATGGTCGTTGCTCAATACCAACTCGCGCTTCCACTACGCGGCCATTGCCGAATTCTCCGAGCGCTTGCTGGAAGTGGCGCCGGAAGGCTTCGACCGAGTGTTCCTGGTCAACAGCGGGACCGAGGCCAACGACCTGGCGATCCGCCTGGCCTGGGCCTACAGCGGCGGGCGCGACCTGCTCAGCGTGTTGGAGGCCTACCACGGCTGGTCGGTGGCAACGGATGCGATCTCCACCTCCATCGCCGACAACCCCCAGGCCCTGGAAACCCGCCCGGACTGGGTGCACCCGGTTGAGGCACCGAACACCTTCCGTGGTCGCTTTCGGGGCGCCGACAGTGCCGCTGACTACTTGCGCGATGTCGACGCCAAGCTCTCCGACCTCGATGCCCGTGGCCGCCAGCTGGCGGGCATGATCTGCGAGCCGGTGTACGGCAACGCCGGCGGCATCTCGCTACCGGCTGGCTACCTGCGCGAGGCCTACGCCAAGGTGCGCCAGCGGGGCGGGGTGTGCATCGCCGATGAGGTGCAGGTGGGCTACGGGCGCCTGGGCGAGTACTTCTGGGGCTTCGAAGAGCAAGGCGTGGTGCCGGACATCATCACCATGGCCAAGGGCATGGGCAACGGCCAGCCGCTGGGGGCAGTGATCACCCGCCGTGAGATCGCCGAGGCGCTGGAGGCCGAGGGTTACTTCTTCTCGTCCGCAGGCGGCAGCCCGGTCAGCTGCCGTATCGGCATGGCGGTGCTGGACGTGATGCGCGACGAAGGGCTATGGGACAACGCCCGTGACGTGGGGCGGCATTTCAAGGCGCGGTTGCAGGCGCTTGTCGATAAGTATCCGCTGGCGGGTGCCGCCCATGGTTCGGGCTTCTACCTGGGGCTGGAGCTGGTGCGCGACCGGCAGACGCTGGAGCCGGCCACCCAGGAGACCATGCACCTGTGCAACCGCCTGCGCGAGCTGGGGATCTTCATGCAGCCGACCGGTGACTACCTGAACATCCTCAAGATCAAGCCGCCGATGTGCACCACGCGGGCGAGCGTGGACTACTTTGTCGACAGCGTGGAGCGGATCCTCAACGAAGGGCTCTGAGGCACTGCTTGTGAGCCTGGCAAATCGATTCTTATCGGTTTGCCAGGCTTTTTTATGCCTAAATATTTTGTCTTTATCTATTTAAAGTCGATATTTATCGGTTGTAATATCGACGCATTGCCACGCTGCCTATACTGGCGGGCCCGCACCTTTTTTGATCACCGACCTGGCGCCCCTGGCACCGGGCCTTCGCAGAGGTTACCCATGAAGACCCTCAACTCGACCCCCCGCGCCGACGGCTTCCACATGCCCGCCGAATGGGCCCCGCAAACCCAGGTGTGGATGGTCTGGCCGGAGCGCCCGGACAACTGGCGCCTGGGCGGCAAGCCGGCGCAGGCCGCGCACGTGACCCTGGCCAAGGCCATCGCCCGTTTCGAACCGGTTACCGTGGCGGTTTCCGCCGGCCAGTACGAGAACGCCCGGCGCCAGCTCGACGTGCCCAACGTCCGTGTGGTCGAGATCAGCAACGACGACGCCTGGGTGCGTGACACCGGCCCGACCTTCGTGATCAACGACCAGGGTGAAGTGCGTGGCGTGGACTGGGGCTTCAACGCCTGGGGTGGCTTCGATGGCGGCTTGTACGCACCGTGGAACCGCGACGAGGAACTGGCGGCCAAGGTGATGGAAATGGAGCGCGTGCAGCGTTACCACACCGAAGGCTTCGTGCTTGAAGGCGGCTCGATCCATGTCGATGGCGAAGGCACCCTGATCACCACCGAAGAGTGCCTGCTCAACCGTAACCGCAACCCTCACCTGAACCGCGAGCAGATCGAAGACATCCTGCGCGAGCACCTGGCGGTGGAAACCATCGTCTGGCTGCCGGACGGCCTGTACAACGACGAAACCGACGGTCACGTCGACAATTTCTGCTGTTACGTCAGCCCGGGCGAAGTGTTACTGGCCTGGACCGATGATTCCAACGACCCCAACTACGCACGCTGCCATGCGGCCTACGATGTGCTGAAAAACAGCCGCGACGCCAAGGGCCGCGAGTTTGTAGTGCACAAGATGCCGATCCCTGGCCCGCTGTTCGCCACCGAAGCCGAATGCGCCGGTGTCGACCAGGTGGTCGGCAGCCAGGAGCGTGACCCGTCGGTGCGCCTGGCCGGTTCCTACGTGAACTTCCTGATCGTCAACGGCGGCATCATCGCGCCGAGCTTCGACGACCCCGCCGATGCGCAGGCCAGAGCGATCCTCGCCAAGGTCTTCCCGGATCACGAAGTGGTGATGATCCCCGGCCGCGAGCTTCTGCTCGGCGGCGGCAACATCCACTGCCTGACCCAGCAGCAGCCGGCGCCGTTCAAGCGCTGATTCACGCCACCAACAAAAAAGCCCGTCCGATGACGGGCTTTTTTGTTGGTGGCGACGTTCGGTGGCGGCGAATGGCACAGCTCTTGTATTAGTTTTTCATTGTGTTTCAGAGAGATAGGCCTACGCCGTTCTGTAACAAACCTTACGTAAGTTAGCCGCTCACGGGCCCAGGGAGTGCGTGTTGAAATGAATGCAGCAAGTGAGTCGGCTATGCCCCCATCGGCAGTGAATCACCAAACGCTTGAAATACTGGCGCAGTGGTTGCGAGACCATGGATGCATCCGGGTCAGGAAGACCGACCCACGACGTCTGCTGAACGGGCGTTACCCGCAGGGCTTGATCAGTGATGCAGAGCTCGAAGCGCTGCTGGCTGTGTGGCACTGACCGGGTATCAATCCGTCGCAACGAAAAACGCCACCGCACATGCGGTGGCGTTTTCGTTTGTGGCACAGGCCTGGCCGGTTTGGATGCAATGGCCTTGTGTGGACGGTGGCTCCTACAGATCCCTGTGGGAGCGGGTTCACCCGCGAACACGGGCATAGCCCGTGCCAGGCACCGAGGTGTCATCTTCGCGGGTAAACCCGCTCCCACAGGCAGGGTGCAGGTCTTGAGTTCGGCTCTGTCAGGTGGGAGCTGGCTTGCCAGCGATGGCGTCAGAAGCTGTAGCTGCCGGTCACCACCAGGCTACGTGGATCGCCATACTGGATCTGCGCCGCGCTGGTGGCCGAATCGTAGTAGGTCTTGTCGGTGATGTTCTTCAGTGCCGCGCGCACGTCCCAGTCGTGGGTGCGATAGCCGGCCAGGGCATCCCAACGGCCATAACCCGGCAGGATCACGGTGTTCTGGTTGTCGGCGTAGCGGTCACCCACCAGCGTCATGCCGGTTTCGGCATACCAGCCCAGCTCCGGCTTCCAGGTCACGAACAGGCTGGCGTTGCGCCGGGCGACATCGTTGATGCGGTTGCCTTCCTGGCCATTGTTGTCCTCGACGATCTTCGCGTCCTGCAGGCCGATGCCGCCGCGTACATACCAGTTGCCGACCACATTGCCGGTGGCGGTCAGCTCGACGCCGCGCGAGCGCTGCAGGCCAGACATCAGGGTGATGTTCGGGTCGATCGGGTCGCGGGTGCGGCGGTTGTAAAGCTCCAGCTCGTAGAGCGCCAGGGTGGTGGTCAGGCGCTCGTCGAACCAGTCGCTTTTGACCCCGATTTCCTTCTGCCGGGTGAGCTCCGGGTCGGTCTCGTTGGTGTTGCCGGCCGCGCCAGGGGTGATGCCGATCAGGCCACCGCCGACCGGTGAGTAGGTCTTGCTCCAGGAGGCATAGAAGGAGTGGTCGCGCCACGGCGTGTAGACCACGCCCAGGCGTGGGCTGAAGCTGTTGTCGTTCTGCTTCTCGGAGAGGTTGCGCAGTTTGTTGGTGGTCTCCACCTCGAACTGGTCGAAGCGCACGCCGGCGAGAATCTGCCACTGGTCGTTCAGGCGGATCTGGTCCTGCAGGTAGATGCCCCGGCTCTCGACCACCGTGTGGTTGTTGCTCGACACCGCCATCGGGCCGTTGTGCTGCAGCGCGCGGTTGGGGTTGTTCAGGTCCAGGGACGGCACCGCCGTGCCGCCGGCCTTGACCGTCTTGGTAGTGTAGAGCAGCGGGTCGCGGCGCTGGCTGCCGAACTCCAGGCCCAGCAGCAGCTTGTGCTCCAGGCCCCAGGTGCTGACATCACCTTCGGCTTCGAGGTTGTTGAACAGGTTGCGGGTGTTCAGGTCCTGCTGCCAGCGCTGGCGGGTGACCAGGTTGGTGCGCGGGGTGTAGGCGGTCTGGTAGGTGTTGTCGAACTCACTGTCGAGCTTGAACAGGCCCAGGGTATGGCGCAGTTGCCAGTTGTCGCTGAGCTGGTAGTTCAGGCGCGAGCGCAGCGACTGGGCGCGGTCGTCGATGTAGTCGCGCTGGGTATCGCCATAGGTGGCGCTGCGGCTGACGTCCGCCGGGCGCCCGGTCAACGGGTTGCCGGGGATGCCGCGGTCCGGCGTGCGGTTGTAGCGGCTGTACTCGTACTGCACCAGCCAGTTCAGGTCGGGGTTCAGCTGCCAGCTCATGGAAGGGGCGAACAGTTGGCGGTTGCCATCGACGCCGTGGCGGAAGCTGTTGCTGTCTTCATTGCCCATGTTCAGGCGCAGGCTGACGGTGTCGCTGGGGTCGGCGCTGAGGTCGGCGTACAGGCTGCGCAGGTCCTGGCTGCCGCCCTGGGCTTCGATGGTCGAGCGGCGGCCATGTTCCGGCGCCTTGCTCACCCGGTTGACGATGCCGCCCTGGCTGCCTCGACCGTACAGCACCGCGGCCGGGCCCTTGAGCACTTCGACCCGCTCGATGTTGTGCAGGTCGCGGGTGTATTGGCTGTCGTCGCGGATGCCGTCCAGGTAGAAGTCGTTGCTGGCATCGAAACCGCGGATGCGCAGGCTATCGAAGCGAGTGTCGCCGCCGGCGCTGACGTTGGGGATACCTTCCAGCGCTTCGCCCAGGGTGCTGCTGCCATAGTCCAGCACATTGCTGGTCTTCACCGTGTCGATGGCCTGGGGCACATAGCGCACCGGGGTCGAGGTACGGGTCGCCGTGCTCACTTCGCGTACCCGTGGGTTGTCCTCCTCGCGCTCGCTGTCGGCGGTAACCGCGGTTTCCGGCAGGGTGGTGGTGGCGGCGCTGGCCAGGCCGGCGCTGAACAACAGCGACAAGCCCAGGGTCAGGGGTGAAAGGCGGCAAGGGACAAGCATTACAGGCATCCGTCTACGCAATTGAGAAAAAGGGCGCGAATGGTAATGCTTGCTATTTGCTGTTGCTTGCCTATTCGTAAAGACTTGTCTTTACGTTTGTATCACTTTGTAACTAGTCCTTTCTGGTCGATTCGACCGCTACCGAACTCGCGTGTGCGCGCTGCCCATTTAGATGACCGTTGTGCGAGATTTTTCGGAAAAACCTGAAAGAGATAAATTTGCGCAGAAGCTGGGCATTAGTGCGTGGAAATGCACTGTTCAAGACCTTTTTTTTGGTTATATCAACCTGCATTTCACGATTTTTTGACATGTATAAGCAGGCACGGCTAGGATTCGGCCTCTACGCCTGCTGGCCATGACTTGGCCATGCGGCTGTAAGGCCCGTTGCAGACCATCAGCGGGGCCTTCCGGCCTGGATCCGCATAGCGTCGAACCTACGAAGGGGCGTTGGTTCCTGGCGTTCTCATGCAGAGCGTTTTTGATTAAGCAATAAGGAAAATAAAATGTTGAAAACCAGGATCAGCCTGGTCGCCCTGGCGATGATCGCCGCGACCCAGGCCCAGGCCAACGAGCAGGCCGACAGCAAAGGTTTCATCGAGGACAGCCACGCCAACGTCCTTCTGCGCAACGCTTACATCAATCGTGACAAGAAGCACGGCACCGACGACCAGATCGAATGGGGCCAGGGCGTCATCGCCAACTTCTCCTCCGGCTTCACCCAGGGCACCGTCGGTGTCGGCGTTGATGCCTTCGGTCTGTACGCCGTGCGTCTGGACGGCGGCAAAGGCCACAACGGTGGTGGTGGCGTCGACTTCTTCAAGCCGCACAACACCAAGAACGCCGACGGCAACGCCAGCAGCCCGCACGACCTGGCCCGCGGCGGCGCTGCGGTGAAGTTCCGCATCTCCAACACCGTGCTCAAGTACGGTGACCAGATGCCGGCCCTGCCGGTGCTGAACTACGACGATGGCCGCCTGCTGCCAGAAAGCTTCACTGGCACCCTGATCACCTCCAAGGAGATCAAGGGCCTGGAACTGAACGCCGGCCGCTTCACCCAGGAAGCCCGCAAGAGCGCCGAAGGGCGTGACAGCGGCGGCCTGAAGTCGATCGACGTATTGGGTGGTAGCTACAAGTTCACCGACAACTTCACCGCTTCGCTGTACACCGCAGACAACGAAGATGTGATGAAGAAGCACTACCTGGGCTTGAACTACGTCTTCCCGATCGCCAATGACCAGTCCGTGACCCTGGACTTCAACGGCTACAAGACCAGCATCGACAAGCAGTTCGTGCGCTCGGCCGAGCTCAATGGTGACTCCAACACCATCTGGAGCCTGGCAGCCACCTACGCCTTCGGCCCGCACTCGATCACCCTGGCGCACCAGCGCAGCACCGGCAGCACCGGCTACAACTACGGCGGCTACCAGAGCGCGGGTGGTACCAGCGACGGTGGTTCGACCATCTACCTGGCCAACTCCTACTGGTCCGACTTCAACGCCGAAGACGAGCGTTCCTGGCAGCTGGGCTACGGCCTGGACTTCGGCGCCTTTGGCGTTCCAGGCCTGACCTACAAGGTCGCCTACGTGGTGGGTGACAACATCAACACCCGCAACCTGAAGAACCCGGAAGGCTTCGGCGAAGGCAAGGAGCGCGAGATCTTCAACCAGCTGCGCTACGTCGTTCAGGAAGGCCCGGCCAAGGACCTGTCGATCAAGCTGCGTAGCTCGTTCCTGCGCACCAACAACGCGGTCCAGCAGAACGGCTACAACGACGACGGCAACGAAGTTCGCGTATTCGTCGAGTACCCGATCAGCATCTTCTGATCCTGATCTGGCGTCACTCGCAGCCCCGGCCTATGCCGGGGCTGTTTCTTTGTGGCGTGCCACGTTCGCCGCAGGCACCCCCTCGACTTCCCCAATCTGCGGCGCAAAGCTGTCACTGCGCGCCATCCGCCACATCCGTGCATAGAACGCATTTTCGATCGAGCCGCTGAGCAATTCACCCGGTTTGAGGAACGCGTGCAGCTGCGAAAACAGGCTGATCTCACTGGGGCTGATACGCCGTGCCAGGTGCTTGGGCTTGAGCTCGGACGGGTGATCCAGCCCAGCAGCGGCGAGCATTTCGGCCAGGGCATGCAGGGTGTTGCGGTGAAAACTCGCAACCCGCTCGGCTTTCTCCGGTACCACCAGCGCACGCTGGCGCAGCGGGTCCTGGGTGGCCACGCCAGTGGGGCACTTGTTGGTGTGGCAGCTTTGCGACTGGATACAGCCGATGGCGAACATGAAGCCGCGTGCCGAGTTGACCCAGTCGGCGCCGATGGCCAGCACGCTGGCAATGTCGAACGCGCTGACGATCTTGCCCGCCGCGCCGATGCGCACGCCTTCGCGCAGGTTCAGGCCCACCAGGGTGTTGTGCACGAACATCAGGCCGTCACGCAGCGGCATGCCCATGTTGTCGGAGAACTCCCGGGGCGCCGCGCCGGTGCCGCCTTCCTTGCCATCGACGACGATGAAGTCCGGGGTGATGCCGGTGGCGAGCATGGCCTTGGCAATGCCCATGAATTCCCACGGGTGGCCCAGGCAGAACTTGAAGCCTACCGGTTTGCCGCCTGACAGCTCGCGCAGCCTGGCGACGAACTGCAGCAGTTCCAGCGGGGTGCGGAAGGCGCTGTGAGCGGCCGGCGAGATGCAGTCCTGGCCCTCGCGCACCCCCCGGGTGGCGGCGATCTCGGCGCTGACCTTGTGCCCCGGCAGGATGCCGCCATGGCCAGGCTTGGCGCCCTGGCTGAGCTTGATCTCGATCATCTTCACCTGGCCATCGCGAGCCTGTTCGGCGAAGCGTTCGGGGTCGAAGCGGCCGTCCTCGGTGCGGCAGCCGAAATAGCCGCTGCCGATTTCCCAGATCAGGTCGCCGCCGTGTTCGCGGTGATAAGGGCTGATGCTGCCCTCGCCGGTGTCATGGGCAAAGCGCCCCAGCCGCGCCCCTTTGTTCAGTGCGGCGATGGCATTGGCACTGAGTGCGCCGAAGCTCATGGCCGAAATATTGAAGATCGACGCCGAATACGGCTGGGTGCACTGCGGCCCGCCGATGCGAATGCGAAATGACGCAGGATCGGCCTGTGGCACGGGCAGCATCGAATGGCTGATGAACTCGAAGCCCGGCTTGTACACATCATTCAGGGTGCCGAAGGCCTTCTCGGCGCTCTCGTTCTTGGCCCGGGCATAGACCAGCGAACGTTGCGCGCGGGAGAACGGCAGCTTGTCGTCGTCGCCCTCGATCAGGTACTGGCGAATCTCGGGCCGGATGGTTTCGATCAGGTAGCGGATGTTGCCCAGGATCGGGTAGTTGCGCCGCACCGCGTGGTGGCTTTGGCGCAAATCATTGAGGCCGACCAGGCTGAGCAGCGCGGTCACCAGGGTGAATGGCCACAGCCAGCTGTGCTGGATCAGGAAGGGGATGCTGGCAAGGGTGAAGACAAGGCACAGGGCCAGGCAGGCATAACGGCTGGGGAGCGAATCGTTCATGGGTCCATCGCAGGCGGGATGACGCGGCCTAGGATAGGCAAAGCCTGTGCGCGGAAAACCAGGGGTTTCGGTAAAAGACTCTTGCACGGGCGTAGGGTGTGGCGTTTGCGCTGCAAGATCCGGCATCACTTGCGTGCCTGGCTTGCTCTGTTCCCTGACCCTACTTCCCCTCCAGGAGGCCCGCTGGTCGGGTTGGTGGGTATGGTGTTGATAGATATTAATCGGTGGTTATACTAACCACCGCTGCGAATTGCCCAAGGAAGGGGTTCATCAACAGACCAGGAGAGCCACTGCCATGTTATTCCCCATCGCCATCCTGCCCGGCGACGACCAGCACGCCTGGGGTGTGGAAGTCCCGGACATCCCGGGCTGCTTTTCGGCCGGTGAAGACCTCGATGACGCCATCGCCATGGCCCGCGAGGCCATCGAGGGCCACCTCGAACTGCTCGCCCAGGACGGCCAGGAAATCCCCAAGGCCAGCAAGGTGAGTGTCCATGCGGCCAACCCTGACTACGCCGGATGCACCTGGGCACTCATCGACATCGATATCACCCGCTACCTGGGCAAGGCCGAGAAGCTCAACATCACCCTACCGGCCTACCTGCTCACCCGTATCGATGCCTACGTGAAGAACCATCCGGAACAGAAAAGCCGCTCGGGCTTTCTGGCTGAAGCGGCGCTGAGAATTCTGCAGGGCGACTGCAAATAGTTACGCTGGGCCCGCTGTGGGCAGCCGTCAGGTGCCCGAGGCATCGCGGCGCAGGTTCAGCAAGTAGCCTTGGTTGCGGATGGTGAGGATCTGCGCGGCTTGGCCTGGCGCCCGGCGCAACTGTTGGCGCAGGCGGCTGATGCACATGTCCACCGAACGGTCGTCGGGCAAGTGGTCGCGGCCGAACGCGCTACGTGTCAGATGATCGCGGGATACCACGCGGCTATTGGCCTGCAACAGTTCGTGCAGTACTCGGTAGTCCGAGCGTGGCAGGGTCAGGGCCTTGCCGTCGGGGTGGGTGAGCAGCCGTCTGATGGGGTCCAGTTCAAAGCCTGCGAATCGCTGCGGCTGGGCAGCGCTTTCGTCGCCGTTGGCTTCCAGCTGCAGGGGCCGGCGCAGCACAGCCTTGATCCGGGCAACCAGTTCGAGGGGGTCGAAGGGCTTGGCCAGGTAATCGTCGGCGCCTGCTTCCAGGCCTGTGATGCGGTCCAGGGTGCTGCCCTTGGCCGACAACAGGATCACCGCCGGCCCCGGCAGCCCCTGCAACTGCCGGCACAGGCTCAGGCCATCCTCACCGGGCAGCATCAGGTCCAGCACCACCAGGTCGACCTTGTGCAGGGCCAGTTGCGCGCGCATCTGCTCGCCATCTGCGGCCGGCAATACCTGGTAGCCGGCATCACTCAGATAATCGCAGAGAAGTTCGCGAATCTCGTCGTCATCGTCGACAACCAGCAGGGTGGTGCTCATGGAAGGGTACCTGTAAAAATGCGAGCGGCAGCGCTCGTTACGATCAACGTCATCCCCGCGCAGACCGGCATGCCGGCAGTGCGTGAAGCGACGCAATCGTAACAAAAAATCATCTGCGAATGCGAAGTCTTCGCAAATGCTGTCGATCGCCGCTAGCGAATCGGTCCAGGCGCTTCCAGCTGTTTCATCAGGTCGTCGTTCCATTGCCCTTCGACCTGCACGTGCGCAGCGGCACCCAGCATCACGGCCTCGATCAGGTTGTGATTGAGGTAGGTGTACAGGCCGGGCTGGCGGAAGGTGTACAGCGCCGCGCCTGCGGCACCGCCGGGGATGAACCAGGTTTCCAGGTTGCGCTGCGGCGGGTTGGCGAACTTGCCAGCGGCCCACACGTAGTCGCCATGGCCGCCGATCAGGTGCGGGCGGGTGTCGCGGTTGGCTTGCGAGTGGACGATCAGCACCGTTTCGCCGAGCGTGGCGGTGAGCGCGTGCTGGCCGGTCAGCGCGCCGACGCTGCCATTGAAAACCACGTGCGTGGGTATCAGCCCCTTCATCACTTGGTACATGTCGGCGAAGCTCGCCGATGGGCTGGCGTAGCGCTTGTACTTGCCGTCCTTGTCGCGCGGAATGTAGTAGTCCTGCTCGCCGATGTACCAGACCTTGTCGTACTGCAGCGGGCGCCCGTCGCCGTCCCTCAGGCCGTCCCGCGGCAGCACCATGATTGCGCCATTCATGCCGCACACCACATGCCAGGGGATCATCACCCCGCCCGGCGCGCAGTGGTACACGAACACCCCCGCGCGGTCCGCCTTGAAGCGCAGCTTCACCTGCTCGCCAGGCTTCACATGGGTCAGCTCACCACCGCCAAGCGCGCCGGTGGCGGCATGAAAGTCGATGTTGTGCACCATGCTGTTGCGGGCCGGGTTGACCAAGGTGAGCTCCACGTAGTCGCCCTCGTGCACCACCATCAGCGGGCCGGGCACCGAGCCGTTGAAGGTCATGGCATGGATGTAGGCCCCCTCGCTGTCGACCGCCAGTTCTTTCTCCTCGATCTCCATGCGGAACTCGACGATCCGCGGTTTGCCAGGCGCGCGCTGGCTGTGGGCATGTACCTGGGGTGGTGCAACCAGCTCGACCCGGGTGCGTTCCAGCTGGGTCAGGTCCGTGGGCGGATTATTGGTCGCCGGCGCCGCCGCCCGGGCCAGGCCGCTGGCCAGCACCGTGCCGCCAACCCCCAGCAATACACCCCCCGCCAGCACCCCGCGCCGCGTCAGGGCTACGCCTTGTTGCTCACTCATGGGACTTCTCCTTAAGTCGACGAAAGCCGTCGGCACAGGAATACCCATTTTTAAAGCAGGGTTTATTGAGCCCAAACAAGAAATCGAGCGGCAGGGCAATCTGTCGCAACTGTGGCCGATAGCTACTATGGAGTTACGCGGGCTGCCACGTGCAGCGACTCAGGGAGCACAGGGAGTGAGCCGTTTCGTCAGTTTCGAGGTCAGCAATCACCGTCAGTATGTGATCAGCATCGATCACATCATTGCGCTTTACCCGCTTGCTCAGGAAAGGACGTTTGCCAAAGGAGGGATCGTGCTGATCAACGGGCTGGGGAAGGAGGGCAAGCATGTGGCGCTGGAGCTTAGCGGGCCGGAGATTAGGAAGCTGCATAAGGTGTTGTTGCTGGAGTGACGGGGTGGGGTGTGCGACTGGATGATTTCTAGAAACGCAAAAGCCCCGACTGACGTCGAGGCTTTTTGAGTATGGTGCGGGCACCAGACGAACGGTATGTTTTGGCGAGACCAGGTTTTTCGGGCTTCTGGAGTTCGTTGGAAAATTCGGCGTACCCCAACTAATAACTATAAAAAAATCAGCTAGTTATGGCTTTCAGTGGAATCGAATTCGGGATTTTTTTATGTCAGCGACATTGTCGCTCTGTAGGTAATTCAGAGCCGCATACGAATGGTAAACCTCCTGAATTCGAACGTTGTCGATCATCCCCTCCGTAGAGAGTAGGCAGAAATCCGCCAAAAGCTGCCGTGGCGACAGGGAGCAGACGGCCAATAGCCGACGTTCGCCTAGAACTACAAACTGCGATAGCGAAAACTACACTCCGGTTTGCTCCTAATCAGAATCTAACGCTAAGATGTCCGAAGGATCTAGGACAAGCTATTTGAAGCTTTTTTGTGATGATTCTAGCATCGCTGTGGGAGCAAAATTTTGGACGCATGGGCAATCGTGGCCGACTCCGCGTTCGGCTTCCATTCCCATAATCGCTTCAATACACTATGGCTAAAATAGTCATTTTAAATGACTGAAGGTATGCACATGGATAATGTCATAGTAAAAAAAGGATTATTGCTAGGCGCCGGTTTTTCTTACGACTTTGGAATGCCTCTAGCAATAGAGCTTACCGAAGTGTTCTTAGGATTATTTACTACTAAATCAACTGAGCATTTTGTGGATGTGCTCGCACAAAACTCACCCTATGGAGATGACCGTCCAATAAGTAGGCCTGCATTGAAGCGAGGTATGGATCTGTTGCTCAGCTATAAGGCTGAGGCTGGAAAAAACTACGAAGAACTATTATCAAACATTCAATCCGCGGCAGCAGACTATAAATGCCCTCAAGCAGAAAAAGACACTTTTCATTATTTGTTTGGTGTATTTTATAGCATAATCTATAAGATTTTGTGCGACTACCAATTCGAAGCCCACAAAACCCTATA
>NZ_JBMOWQ010000253.1:0-16544 GCF_049310485.1 Pseudomonas sp. GZD-209 | reverse complement strand
TCAAAAACAGATCAAGAGCAGATCAAGAGCAGATCAAGAGCAGTGATACGGCCATCTAGGTTCCGCTGTTTTTTATGTATTGCTTATTCGGGTCCTATCGCCGGCAAGCCGGCTCCCACAGGTACAGCGCAAGTCTGAAAGTTCGCACTAACCTGTGGGAGCTGGCTTGCCAGCGATTGCAATCCTGAGTTCCCAACCCATCCAACTAGCGACAGCTAACGCCAGCCCAGGCGCCGCCCCTAACTTCGCGACTTCAGGAGGCTGAGCGTAGGCGTCTGGAGGGCCCTGGTGCGCAGCACCCTTCGGCGCAGCCGAAGGCGCGAGATGTAGACTTGCGCAGCAAGTCGGAGGCCGCGCGGGCCCGGAGGACGCCGGAGCGAAGGGACCCCGAAGCGCAGCGTAGGGGCCGTATGATGGGAGCGAGCGGCTTTGGTTACTTTGGCCAAGACCAAAGTAACCCGCCGTAAGGGCGGAAAGGTGACTACGCGTCGACATCGCAAATGAATGCACACACATATATAAAAACAGCCAACCAACCAATCGACAGAACATCTAATAAAACAATCAACCAGCCAATCAATCAACTGATTAACTGATTAACTGATTAACTGATTAACTGATTAACTGATTAACTGATTAACTGATTAACAACCTAACCGCAAAATATCTAACGGCAAAATTCCGCCATCAAACCGAACGCCGCCCCTGCATCCCATCACCAACTACCCCCCTCCCCCCAGCCCCATCCAACTCCCCAAGAAACCCCGCAATCTCCCGCCGCCCCCGCAAATGCACCACAGGCACCCCAGGCCCAATCGCCACCCGCATCGCCTCGATCCCCCGCCGGTAGGCCCCATCGAACCCCCAGACAAACTTCAAGAACTGCACAAACTCCCAGTTCAACCGCTCACTGCAGCCAGCCGGCAAGTCCGCCCGCGGCCGCCGGCTCAACGACCGCAGCACCACCCGCTTCAGGCACACCCAGCGCGGCGTATCCAGCCAAATGATCACGTCCGCCCGCGGCAACCGCAGGTCGAACGTACGCCGCGAATAGTTGCCCTCGCACACCCACGCATCCTGCGCCAGCGCCGAGCGCACCTGATCACGGAACACCTCGGCCTCCGGCTCCACCCAGCCCGGCGACCAGAACAACCGGTCCAGGTGCACCACCGGCAACCCCCAACGCTCGCCAATGGCCCGTGCCAGGGTCGATTTGCCGCTACCGGAATTGCCCAGTATCACGATGCGCTGCATATGCATTCCCTCGCTGCAAAAAAGCCGACGAGTGTAACGCCGAGGCACAGCGGCTGGCAGAAGCCGTTGCTCGCGAAATGCCAGGTGAAGCCACAGGGTTTTGCCACAGGACAGGATCAGCATAGAAGCCTTCGGCGGTGATCGCGGCGCGACGTTATACTCCCCGCCCCTGCAACCCGGACCGGACCCCATTCATGCGGCAAGCCCTGCTCATCGTCGACGTGCAATCCACCTTCAGCCCTTCGGAAAAGCTGGTGGACGGCATCCGCGCGCTGTCGGCGCACATCCCCACCGTCGCTTCGATCGAACTGCACGACGAACAGGCCACGCCGTTCCAGCGCCAGCTCGGCTGGCACCCGGCCAGCGAGGACGTGGCGCTGGTCGAGGCCGACAAGGTGTTCGTCAAGCACGGCTACGGGCAAACCGCCGAAACCCTCGAATACCTCAAGGGCCTGGGCGTCGAGCGCGTGCTGGTGTGCGGCCTGCAGACCGAAACCTGCGTGCTGGCCGCAGGCTTCGCCCTGTTCGATGCAGGGCTGTGCCCGACCTTGATCACCGACCTCACCATGGGCTCCTCCCTGGACCGCTCGGGGCAGTTGGGCATCAGCCTGTGGCAACACCACTTCGGCCAGGTCACCACCGCCGCCGAAGTGATCGCCGGGCTCAAGGGCTGACCTGATACCCCCGCCCCTGCAGGCAACCACTGTAGGCACTGGCCTGGGCCTCGTCCTGGCCGCGGCGGTCCTGACGACGCTCCTGGCGTTGGCGCATGCCACCCACCGCGGCACCGGCGGCAGCCGTTTCACCCGCGCGGTTCTGCCGGTACTGCTGCTTGGCATCGTCGCTCATGCGGTCGTATACCTCGTCGTGCTGGTTGCCGCGCACCTGGGCACCCGCAGCGCCCGCCACCGCCCCGGCGGCGGCGCCCTTGACCCGGCCACCGACATGCGCGCTGCTGTTCGCCGAACTGCTGGCGACGCTGTTGCAATCGGCCATGTCCTGCTGCATCTGCTGGCTGCTCTGGCCCTTGAGCGGCGTGACGGTCTGGGCCTGGGCCGATGCCGCCAGCAGCAACAGCAGGCAGCCCCATGTGACTGTTCGCATGTTTCACCTCCACTCGATTGAAGTGCCGACTGACAGAATAGGCCCGCCAGCATCCTGCAAGGCTCCCGAGGCCGACCTCTCGTCACCCTGAAATAAATTTAAATTGAATTTAAATTTAGACCCGCGCAAGCTCCGGCCACCACCCCATCCTCGGAGCCCGACCATGGCCACAGCCCCCCGCGAACCGCGCAAGGACGGTGAAGCCACCCGCACGCGCATTCTCGAAGCCGCCGGCGAGCTGTTTGCCGCCCAGGGTTTCGCCGAGTCCAGCAACAAGGCGGTGGCCGCCAAGGCCGAGGTCGACCTGGCCTCGATCAACTACCACTTCGGCAGCCGCAACGGCCTGTACCTGGCGGTGCTCGACGAAGCGCGCCGGCGCTTCCTCGACATCAGCAACCTGCAACGCATCCTCCAGGCACCTCAGCCGGCCACGGACAAACTGCGCGCACTGATCGAGCAGGTGGTGCACAAGGCCAGTTCAGGCCGGGGCAGCTGGCACCTGCGGGTGCTTGCCGCCGAACTGCTCACCCCCAGCAGCCATGGCCAGGCCTTGCAGGGCACGGCGCCGCAAAAACTCATGCTGCTCAAGGGGCTGTTCAGCGAGATCAGCGGCCTCGCCCTCGACGACCCGGCGCTGACCCGCTGCATCCTCTGCGTCACCGCCCCCTGGGCGATGCTGCTGATCGGCCCGCGTGGCGGCTCCGGGGCCGTCCAGGAAATCCTCGGCATGCCCCCCGCCCAAGTCTGCGAGCAGTTGTACCGCTTCGCCCTCGCCGGCCTGCGCGACGCCGGCCAAGGTCGCTGAACCCTTGTCCATGCCAATCTCCCCTCGCCCAGGCCACCCCATGACAACCTCATCCACTGCGCTCGAACGCGATGCCCACCCGCCGATCCCCTTGCTGCTCGGCGCCCTGCTGCTGGTGATGTTCCTCGCCGCATTGGACCAGACCATCGTCTCCACCGCCCTGCCCACCATCGTCAGCGAACTGGGCGGGCTGCGCTGGTTGTCCTGGGTGGTCACCGCCTACCTGCTGGCCTCCACCGTGGTGGTGCCGTTGTACGGAAAGTTCGGCGACCTGTATGGCCGCAAGCGCGTGTTGCAGGTGGCCATTGTGCTGTTCCTGTTGGGCTCGGCACTGTGCGGCATGGCCCAGAACATGACCGAACTGGTGCTGCTGCGCGCCTTGCAGGGGCTGGGCGGTGGCGGGCTGATGGTGGTGGCGATGGCGGCCATCGGCGATGTGATCCCACCCGCCGAGCGTGGTCGCTACCAGGGCCTGTTCGGCGGCGTGTTCGGCCTGGCCACGGTGGTCGGGCCGCTGATCGGTGGCTTTCTGGTCGAACAGCTGTCGTGGCGCTGGATCTTCTACATCAACCTGCCCCTGGGCCTGCTGGCGCTGCTGGTGATCGGCAGCGTGTTCCGCCCGCACGTGGCGCGGGTGAAGCATGTGATCGACTACCTTGGCGCGTGCTTCCTCACCCTGACCCTGGCCTGCGTGGTGCTGATCACCAGCCTTGGCGGCAACCTGCTGGCGTGGGGCTCCCTCGACATCCTGTGCCTGTCGCTGTTCGCGCTGATCGGCCTGGTGGGCTTCATCCATGAACAGCGCCGGGCCGCCGAGCCGATCATGCCGCTGCACCTGTTCCGTCACCGCACCTTCGCCCTGGCCGGGCTGATCGGCTTCATCGTCGGCATGTCGCTGTTCGGCTCGGTGACCTTCCTGCCGCTGTACCTGCAGGTGGTGAAAAACGCCACGCCGACCAGTGCCGGGCTGCAGATGCTGCCGCTGATGGGCGGGCTGCTGGTAGTGTCGGCCATCACCGGGCGGCTGATCAGCCGCTGGGGGCGCTACCGGATGTTCCCGATCCTCGGCACCTTGCTGCAGGCGATTGCCCTGGCCCTGCTCAGCCGGCTCGACGAGCACACGCCGATGGCGGTGATGAACCTGTACATGGGCTTGCTCGGCGCCGGCCTTGGGATGGTCATGCAAGTGCTGGTGCTGGCCGTGCAGAACAGCGTCGAGCCGCGCCACATGGGCGTGGCCACTTCGGGGGCGACCCTGTTCCGCTCGATCGGCGGCGCCATCGGCGTATCGGTGTTCGGCGCCCTGTTCTCCCATGCGCTGCTCGAACGCCTGGCGCAGGCGTTCCCGGCCGATGCCCCGGCGCCGACCAGCCTGTCACCCGAGCAGGTGCATGCCCTGGCCGCGCCCCTGCAACAGGCCTACCTCGCCGCCTTCTCCGGGGCGATGCATGGGGTGTTCCTGGTGGCCTGCCTGGTCACCTGCCTGGCCTTTGCGCTGAGCTGGCTACTGCGTGAAGTGCCGCTGCGCAAGGCGGTGGCTTGACCGCCGCCGACGCATGACACCCGGTCATGCATGGCCTGACGATCGATCGTTTGTCCGGCCCCGTGGCGCTACGCTCTAATGCGCGAAAACAACGACACCTCGCACGGAACAACCCAGGAACTACCCATGATTCTCGGAAAAACGCTTGAAGCCTGGTGCCAGAGCCACCCTCTGATTCGCGAGCTGGTGGCCTTGCAGCCGACCCGCTGGTTCAACCCCGGCATCGCCCCTGCCGCCCAGGCGCTGCACGATGTCGGCCTGGACGCCGCCGACGTTGCCGCCGCCAGCGCCCGGCTCGCGCGCTTCGCGCCCTACCTGGCCACGGTGTTCCCGGAAACGGCGGCCAGCGGCGGCATCATCGAGTCACCGATCCGCCCGCTGCCCAGCCTGCAACGTGCCCTGCTGCAGGAAGCCGGCCTGCCGCCCAGCGGCGCATTGTGGCTCAAGGCCGACAGCGAGCTGCCAATCTCCGGCTCGATCAAGGCCCGTGGCGGTATCCACGAAGTGCTCAAGCATGCCGAGGACCTGGCGCTGGCTGCCGGGCTGATCACCCTGGCCAGCGACTACCGGACGCTGGCCAGTGACCAAGCGCGGGCGTTCTTCGGGCAGTACAAAGTGGCCGTCGGCTCCACCGGCAACCTGGGCCTGTCCATCGGCATCATGAGCGCCAGGCTGGGCTTCCAGGCGACCGTGCATATGTCGGCCGATGCCCGTCAGTGGAAGAAGGACAAGCTGCGCAGCCATGGCGTGACGGTGATCGAATACGCCTCGGACTACAGCGTGGCGGTGGAGCAAGGGCGCCAACAAGCCGAAGCTGACCCGGCCTGCTACTTCGTCGACGACGAGAACTCGCCGCACCTGTTCCTCGGCTACGCCGTGGCCGCCGAGCGCCTGGCCAGGCAGTTCACACAAGCGCAAATCTGCGTGGATGCCGAACACCCGCTGTTCGTCTACCTGCCCTGCGGCGTGGGCGGCGGACCTGGCGGCGTGGCGTTCGGCTTGAAGCTGGTGTTCGGTGACCACGTGCATTGCCTGTTCGCCGAGCCGACCCATTCGCCGTGCATGCTGCTGGGGGTGTACACCGGGCTGCACGACGCGGTCAGTGTGCAGGACTTCGGCATCGACAACCTCACCGCCGCCGATGGCCTGGCGGTGGGCCGGCCTTCCGGGTTCGTCGGCAAGGCCATGCAGCGGTTGATCGATGGCTACTACACCGTCACCGATGAAGAACTCTATCGCCTGCTGGCCCTGGCCCACGACCTTGAGCAGGCGCGCCTGGAGCCCTCGGCGCTGGCCGGCGTGCCGGGCCTGCTGCAGGTGCTGGGCGCGGCGCAGTACCTGCAGTGCAATGGGTTGACGCCTGCACGCATGGCCAAGGCCACGCACCTGGTCTGGGGCACTGGCGGCAGCATGGTGCCTGCCGACGAATATGCCGCTTACCTCGCCAAAGCGCGCAGCTGAACAGGAGCGCCCATGCCCGCCCCCGCCCACCTGCTCGCGCCGAAACTCAATGGCGCGCACCTGGCCAACCTGCATACCTTCCTGATTGCGGCCCGGCACCTGAGTTTTGCCCGGGCGGCCGACGAGCTGTGCCTGACCGCCAGCGCGGTGAGCCATCGGATCGGCCGGCTGGAGCAACAGCTGGCGCTCAAGCTGTTCCACCGTTTGCCGCGCAAGGTCACGCTTACCGAGGATGGCGAGCGCGTGTTCCAGATCATGCAGCGCACCATGGATGCGCTATCTGAAGCCGTACACGAGCGCGCCCATGGCCAGGTGGCCGGGCAACTGACCTTGTATGTGCGGCCATCGGTGGCGCAGTGCTGGCTGGTGCCGCGGCTGGCCGAGTTCACGGTGCAGTACCCGGATATCCAGCTGGACATCCGCGTCGGCAACGAGAGCATCGACTACCGCACCCGCAAGGTCGACCTGGCGCTGTGCTATTCGGACGGGCATTACCCGGGGCTGGTCAGCACGCCGCTGATGGCGGAGCGCATCGCGCCGGTGTGCTCGCCCGAATACGCCCGGCGCCATGGGCTGCAGGGCGGCATCCAGGGGTTGGGCGGCTGTACCTTGCTGCACGATGTCGCGGCCTGGGACAACGCGGCGCACGATGCCGAGTGGCGCGCGTGGTTACAGCGCATGGCGCTGGATGTGCCGCTGCCGGAGCGCTTCCTCACCTTCGACCGCTCCGACCTGTGCAGCCTGGCTGCGGTGAACCATGCCGGCATCGCCATTGGCCGTGAACAGTTGGTCAAGGCGCGTATCGGCAACGGCGAGCTGATATTGCCGTTTGGCGACTTCGTCGCGGCGGACCGCTGCGGCTATTACCTGGTGCACCCGCCCCACGAGCCGATGCCACGGCGGTTGCAGGTGCTGATCGAGTGGTTGCAGCAATCGGCCATGGGAAGCAGCTGATCGCTCGCAGGCATTGCATGTTCTTTGTAGGAGCAACTGTCTTACTCAACTGCTAAAGCTAGCGCGATCCCTGTGGGAGCGGGCTTGCCCCGCGAACACGGGCGAAGCCCGTGCCACCCTGCGCGGGCGCGCTCAGGCCTGTGCTTCGAACGCCGGGTGATAGCTCACCTGACCGCTGGGTACCGGCCCGGCCAGGGCGAGGGCCTGGAAGTACTGCGCCGGCACACCGGGCAGCACCAGCGCCGGCTCGGCCTTGAAGCCGAAACGCCCGTAGTAGGCCGGATCACCCAGCACCACACAGCCCTGACCACCCTGGCGCCGCAGCTCGGCCAACGCGGCCTGCATCAACGCCGTGCCAATGCCCTGGCCCTGGCGCGACGGCGCCACGGAAATCGGCCCCAGGCCGAACCAACCGTTGGCGCCGGATGTAATCGTCACCGGGGAAATGGCGACATGGCCGACCAGCGCCCCACCCTCCTCGGCAACCAGCGACACCGTGAGCTGCCCGGCCTTGCGTAGCGCCGTGACGATGAACTGCTCGGTGTGGCTGCTATGTTCGGCGTTGGCGAAGGCCGCCTCTGTCAGCCGGCTGATGGCGTCGATATCGCCGGGCTGCTCGTCACGGATGTTGAGGTTCAGCTGCAGATTGCAGCGGGTGTCGGCGTCGATCAGCTGGCGCAGTGCCGCGAACAGCGGGGTGGCCGCCGTGTAGCGCTTGCCGTAGCTCAGGTTGAAGGCGTAGTCGAAATCCGGCGGGTTGCGGCCCTGGTTGTGCTGCAGCAGGGTTTCGAGTTTGTCCAGCGCCCTCACCGCCTGGGCTTCCGGCGAGGCGGCGGCTTCGTAGTCTTCCCACAGCGCCAGCAGCGCGGCCTGCAGCGGCGCGTCCAGGCTGGACAGCAACGTCTTCAGGTCGGTGCGTTCCTGCTCGCTCTTGTCGGGGAACGCATGCTTGCTGATGGCCGGGATATCACCATGGATGGCTTCGCCCAGGTCATGGATGACACACATCCTGAGCACCTTGAGCAGGTCCAGGCCGGCCAGTTCGTCGGCGAAGGTCATGGCCATCAGGCACAGGCGCCAGGTGTGCTCGGCGGTGCTCTCGGCCCGCCCGGACGAAGTGTGCGCGCTTCTGAGCACGCTTTTGAGTTGCTCCGCCTGGCGCAGGAACTCCAGGCGGCCGTGCAGTTTGTCGATGTCCATGTCGTTACCCTCCAGATTGCAGCCTGGCACCATAAACCATGCGCGCCCGGGCAGGTAGAGGGTGTTGCCGGCTCAGTGGGTCGGTGCCTTGCGCCAGGCGCAGCACACCGTGGCCAGCACGATCAGCGCAGCGCCCGCCGCCATGCGCAGCGACGGCTGTTCGCCGAACAGCCACCAGGCGCAGGCGATGGCGTACACCGGCTCCAGGGCGATGATCATGCCCGCGGTGCGCGCCTGGAGCCCGTCCAGGCTCTTGACGAACAGGAACTGCGAAAGCCCGGTGCAGAACACCCCCAGCAGCGCCAGGTTGATCCAGTCCGAGGCGCTCAGGCTGCTGGTGGCCAGGTGGCTGAAGGCCAGCGGCGCCACGACGATCGCCACCACCAGGTTCTGCCAGAACGACACCTGCAGGGCGTTCATGCCCGCCGGGCGACGGCGGTTGGCCACCGCCAGCAGGGCGAACGCCAGGCCCGAGGCCAGGCCCCACAGCAGGCCTACGGTGCCGCTGTCGAGCAGGTCGAACGAGGGCACCACCAGCACCAGGCCGGCCGTGACCATCAGCAGCAACAGGGTCTCGACCGCACCGATGCGCTCGCGGAACACCGCCACGTCGATCAGCGCGATGAACGCCGGGAAGCTGGCGAAGCCAAGCGTGGCCACGGCCACGCCGCCGACCTTGACCGCCACGAAGAAGGTCAGCCAGTGGGCGGCGAGCAAGCCACCAGTCACGGCCAGTACCGGCAGATTGCGCCACTTCAGCGCATCGAGCAGGCGCGTGCCCTTGAGCCCGGCGACAAATCCCAGGGCGATGAAGGCGAAGGTGGCGCGGCCGAAAGTGATCAGGCTGGCATCGGCCTCGATCAGTGCGCCAAGGATGCCGGTAAGGCCAAACAGCACGGCAGCGATATGGGCGACGAGCAACGCATTGCGGTGGCCGCCCGACGAATCGGCGGCAGAAACGGTGGTAGCGATCATGGCAGTCAAGTCTCACAAGCACGCGCACGCAGGCCGTCGACGGCAAGGCGCACGTTGGGGGTTGTTCGGGTTTTCTAGTTATGTATGCCTGCCGGTGGTCCGGGGCACGGGGCGCCGCAGCGTTGGAATTGTGAGACGAGGCTGCTTACTCGTAGATGTCGCGCCAGCCAGCCCGTGGCGCAGGGTTGACCGATGGATCAATTATTCGGTTTTGCCGGTGGCGGGAGCAGATTGGCAAAGACGCGTGCTTGTCTGAATGCGACGCGCGCGGTGGCGGGGAGCGACATAGCCCTTGGCCAGAAGCCCACTGTCTTGCTCAACTGCTAAAACTAGCGCGATCCCTGTGGGAGCGGGCTTGACCCGCGAACACGGGCGAAGCCCGTAGCACCCAAGCTCGATAAACAAAGCGTTCCGCGAAGGCCGAATAATTCAGAAGCGTCCGGCATACACGCCCTGAGTGTTTTCGTAGGCTGCAATCCTTTCTCTACAAGGAGTGCAGCCCATGGCGTTCAACGGATACATGAGTATTACCGGCAAGCCGCAAGGTTTGATTTCGTCAGGCTGCAATACCCAGGCGTCCATCGGCAACAGGTGCCAGATCGCGCACCAGGACGAGATCATGGTGATGTCGTTCAGCCACGGCATTTCCAACCCGGACAACACCCAGCGCGGCACCCACCACCCCGTTGTGGTCACCAAGCTCATCGACAAGTCCACGCCCTTGCTGGCCCAGGCCGTGGACAGCCGGGAAGTGCTCGACTGCGATATCCAGCTGTACCGCATTCATCCGGCAGGCCATCGGGAGAAGTACTTCACGGTGAGGCTGGAGGGCGCGGTGATCGTCAGCCAGGAAATGGATGTGCCCCATGCGGTGCTCTTGACCGATCAGGACGCCGAGGAGCGGCTGCTGATCAGCTATCGGACCATCAGCTGGATTCACCACGCCGCCGGTACCACCGGGTACGCCAGCTGGGGTGACCAGCTATGAGCCAGCGTGACGAAGAATATGGTGGGCGGCTGGATGAGGCGTATTGGGAGGTGAATGCGGCGGCGTCTCGGTTGATCAGCTATGGCTGTGGGATTAGTGCTAAACACCTGAGCGATCGGCGGTTGCGGATGCAGTTCAATCGTGAACTGGCTTATTACGCGCGGCGAGTTTTGGACGATGTGTACCATCGTAAAGCCAGTGCCGGGGATGCACTTATTGAGCTGAGGAATGAGAAAGATAGGCTGAAAGTTCAGTCGAGACGTATCGGCTTGCAGGCGGTGGGTGTCGTTGGCGGAACAGGTCAGGTCATTACCGGCGCTGGTATTTGTTATGGGTCGCTTGGGTTGCTGTGCGCAACTTTGGGGGCTCCAATGATCGCGCATGGAGGGAATAACATATATGAGAATGCCCGAGGGTTGTATGAGAGGCGAGATGATGTGAAAGGTCCGGTCAGGAAAGGCTATCAGGAGGTCTCGAAACGCTTAGGGTATACCGAACGGGAAGGGACACTAGCCTATTTGGCTGGTGATGGGGCACTGTCGATAGGTGGCTTAATTCGGTTAGTGCCAAAGGCAGATGCGTGGAAGCTTTACAAATACTATCTTGTTGACAAGGAATTGGCGGTGCGGCAGATGAGTAAGTCTGCCCTTGCTTTGGAAGGCCTTACGAGTGGCACAACTGCTTATCAGTTTAATGAAGAAACCAAGAAGTGAGCATCTTCGAGTTTGCGCTGGTGATTCTGATGGATGTACCGCTAACGTTATTGATTCGACGGCATTTTTACTCTGAACATAGCAGTGTGTTTCGGGAAGCACTAGCTCATTTGCATGGCTTTGCAACGGGGGCATTTTATATGTTGATTTTGAAAGATGACAAGACATTTTTCGTGAAAATTGATTATGGTGAAAACTTTTATCGGGACCTAATAGTGCTGAATGCGGGCACGCTGATTATGATTTTCTTTCATGTATGGTCTATTTCGGTACGCCACAAATGATTGGATCTTGTAGGCGGGTTTGCTTTGAGGGTAAGCGTTACACTGGTGCTGGGACGCTTTATAAACTTGCCAAGGAATATTGGACCATCCGCTCGGGAGAAGGCTACATGGGGGTGGCGCTTTAGTTGCGACTCATCAGGTGACCTCAAACAACAGAAAAGGGCTGCGAGGCAGCCCCATTCCTACAATGCAAAATTCACGGGCATTGGCAGGTAGATGGCCCGAATACCGGCCCTGCGCACGGATCCTTACCCGGCCCGAACACCGGGCACGAGGCCTGGGCGGTCAGCGAGAAACCCAGAGAAAACAGCACAGCCAACAGCACCTTCTTCATTTTCGACCTCCTGGTCTTTATTCGAACATTCCTTGTTTGCCTCAGGGGCAGACGCACTCGGTGGGGCCGAGCACAGGCCCCGCGCAAGGGTCCGGTTGCGGCCCCAGCACCGCGCAATCGGCGTACGCCGTCATCGAGCACATCCACAGCAACAGCGATGCCGCCAGCAGTTTGCCTTTCAACATGACCTCCTTGGTCCTGGTCTGTCCTTCGGTATGGCCGACGCACGATCCGCCGGCCCCGGGACAGCTAAGACCAGACCCGGCGATCGCGCCAGCTTTCGCTGATCAGCCCTGCAATCCCGCCGCCTTCGCCCGCGCCGCATGCAGCTTCTTGTAGCTCTCCACCAGGCGCAGGTGGCGGTCCAGGCCTTCGAGCTTCATGCTGGTCGGGGTCAGGCCGTGGAAGCGCACGCTGCCATCCACCGAGCCCAGCACCGCGTCCATTCGCTCGTTGCCGAACATGCGACGGAAGTTGTGCTCGTAATCTTCCATCTCCAGCTCGTCGTCCAGCACCACCTCCAGCACCACGTTCAGCGCCTGGTAGAACAGCCCGCGCTCAACGGTGTTGTCGTTGAACTGCAGGAACATTTCCACCAGTTCCTTGGCCTCTTCAAAGCGCTGCACCGCCAGCTGGATCAGCAGCTTGAGCTCGAGGATGGTCAACTGGCCCCACACCGTGTTGTCGTCGAACTCCACGCCGATCAGCGTAGTGATGGTGGTGTAGTCATCCACCTCGGCATTGTCCAGACGCTTGAGCAGCAGCTTCAGCGAGCGGTTGTCGAGGCTGTGCAGGTTGAGGATGTCGGCACGGAAACCCAGCGCGCGGTTGGTGTTGTCCCAGATCAGGTCCTCGACCGGGTAGATCTCCGAGTAGCCCGGCACCAGGATGCGGCAGGCGGTGGCGCCGAGGTCGTCGTACACCGCCATGTACACTTCCTTGCCCATGTCCTGGAGGATGCCGAACAAGGTGTCGGCCTCTTGTACGTTGGAGTCCTCGCCATGGCCGCTGAAGTCCCACTCGACGAATTCGTAGTCGGGCTTGGCGCCGAAGAAGCGCCACGACACCACGCCACTGGAGTCGATGAAGTGCTCGACGAAGTTGTTCGGCTCGGTCACTGCCAGGCTGTCGAAGGTCGGCTGCGGCAGGTCGTTCAGGCCTTCGAAGCTGCGGCCCTGCAGCAGTTCGGTGAGGCTGCGCTCCAGCGCCACTTCGAAGCTTGGGTGGGCGCCGAACGAGGCGAACACGCCGCCGGTGCGCGGGTTCATCAGGGTCACGCACATCACCGGGAATTCACCGCCCAGCGAGGCGTCCTTGACCAGCACCGGGAAGCCCTGCTCTTCCAGCCCCTGGATACCGGCGACGATGCCCGGGTACTTGGCCAGCACCTCCTGTGGCACATCCGGCAGGCACAGCTCGTCTTCGAGGATCTCGCGCTTGACCGCCCGCTCGAAGATCTCCGACAGGCACTGCACCTGGGCTTCGGCCAGGGTGTTGCCGGCGCTCATGCCGTTGCTCAGATACAGGTTTTCGATCAGGTTGGACGGGAAGTACACCGTTTCACCGTCGGACTGGCGCACGAACGGCAACGAGCAGATGCCGCGTTCCTTGTTGCCCGAGTTGGTGTCGTACAGGTGCGAGCCGCGCAGCTCGCCGTCTGGGTTGAAGATCGCCAGGCAGTGCTGGTCGAGGATCTCCTCCGGCAGCGCATCCTTGGGCCCAGGCTTGAACCACTGCTCGTTGGGGTAGTGCACGAACGGCGCGTTGGCGATGTCCTCGCCCCAGAACTGGTCGTTGTAGAAGAAGTTGCAGTTCAGGCGCTCGATGAACTCGCCCAGCGCCGAGGCCAGCGCGGCTTCCTTGGTGGCGCCCTTGCCGTTGGTGAAGCACATCGGCGACTGCGCGTCGCGCACGTGCAGCGACCACACGTTAGGCACGATGTTGCGCCACGAGGCGATCTCGATCTTCATCCCCAGATTGGCGAGGATCGCCGACATGTTGGCGATGGTCTGCTCCAGCGGCAGGTCCTTGCCGGGGATGTAGGTGGTGCTGTCGGACACCGGCATCAGCAGCGCCTGGGCGTCGGCGTCGAGGTTGTCGACCTGTTCGATGATGAACTCGGGGCCGGTCTGCACCACTTTCTTCACGGTGCAGCGATCGATGGAACGCAGGATGCCCTGGCGGTCCTTGTCGCTGATGTCTTCGGGCAGCTCGACCTGGATCTTGAAGATCTGGTTGTAGCGGTTCTCCGGGTCGACGATGTTGTTCTGCGACAGGCGGATGTTTTCGGTGGGGATGTCGCGGGTCTGGCAGTACAGCTTGACGAAGTACGCCGCGCACAGCGCCGAGGACGCCAGGAAGTAGTCGAACGGCCCCGGGGCCGAACCATCGCCTTTGTAGCGGATCGGCTGGTCGGCGATCACCGTGAAGTCGTCGAACTTGGCTTCGAGACGGAGGTTGTCGAGAAAATTGACCTTGATTTCCATGCGAGGGGGTACCAGGAAGCGGGGCGGAAAATGGCGGGTATTATCCGGGATTCGGCAGTGAATGTCTTGGCATGCCGCCGGGCGACCGGTAACGGGCCGCCCGGCCGGCCGTTCATGGGGTTTTGCGCATGCCCATGTGTGCGTCATCCATCAGGGCCTTGGCCAGATCGCCGAGAAAATACCCGGCCCAGACCAGTACCGGGTCGTTGTCCATCACGCCGATGAATGACGCCCGGCGGGCGCTGTCCAGCAGTTCGGAGGCTTGCTCCAGGGCGTGGTCGGCGCAGTTGCCGGGCTCTACGCGAAACAGCCGCTTGCCCTCGCCCACGCCCGCGATGCAAGTGGCCGAGCCGACGGTGTAGCCGAGTTTGCCGATGCCTTCGGGTAAGTCGTTTTTCATGTGAATGCCTCGATTGGGGGTTGAGTGCAGGCGCTCAGTGCAAGCCGTGCTCGCTGGGGTGTGCCCTGCGCTGCAACTGAGCCAGCGCGCATTCCATCAGGGTGCGCAGGGCTTCGAGTTCGTGCATCACGGTCATCAGCATGATGGTGGCCGGTGATCGGGGCAGGTAGGTGAGGGACTGATGAGCCACGGCCAGGCCGCACAGGGCGTGCTCCATGGCTTCGACCAGGGTGTCTTCGAGGTATTGGGGGGTATCGGGGGAATGGGGTGGGTCGGGGACGATTTTGAGCATGGCGACAGTCTCTAGTTGTGCTTATCGGACCACCACCCGATCACTTGCAGGTGAAGAGGTGGCGGCTACGTACGGGCCTGCAAGACCGGGGCAACTAGAGAAAGCCCGGCTGACCCGAAGGTCACCCGCACGCAGCCACCATAAAGCACAGTCAGGTGCCAGAAGCCGAAGACTGATGGTGTTGCTGATCTAGTTGTCCCGCACGGGCTTGCAGACCCGGCCGCTGAATTTGCAGCGGCGTGGCGAGACTAGACCTCAGTTCGATGGTGCAAAAGCCGTGGAAGCATGCTTCGGAAAGGACCTACGTAGAAGAGGGAAAATCCGATTCATTCATGTAGGACATGGGGCCGTCAGCGCGCACCTCGAAATCGAGGTGAACCAACAAGGCGGACCAGGTAATGGCACAGGAGAGACTGGCCCGAAACAAATGTGGGAGCGGGCTTGTCCCGCGATGCGCCGCGCGGGCGGCGCTCGATCTTGAGAACGCTGCAGATCTTTCGGCGTGCACCTGGTGACCCACATGCGATCCCAAGACAAGTCTTTAGGCGTCACACCGCTGGCCCTGGGTAATCAGATTGGGTTATGGCCACCAAGTGCACGTCGGAATATTGAGTGAAAGCCACCAGGTGCCTGCCGGTGTTTTTATAGCGCCTATGAGATCGAGCGCCGCCCGCGCGGCGCATCGCGGGACAAGCCCGCTCCTACATCTGTTTCGGGCCAGTCTTTCCTGTGCCATTACCTGGTCCGCCTTGTTGGTTCACCTCGATTTAGAAGTGCGCGCTGATGACGCTGCGCCAGACTCAAGACTTACTCCGCCCGAAAACTCCAAACAATCTCAACCACCCGCGAAGCCAGCACCAGATAAAGCACGCACAAGATCACCTGCAACACCGTGTGATAAGGCAACTTGGCCAACCGATGCAAGGTATCGCTGACATTGAGCAGCAACAGTAGCGCCGACACCAGGATCAACCCCCACCCGGTCAGGCTCGACACCCACAGCCCCAGCAGAATCTGATGGTTGCCATGAATAGCCTCGGTCCCCGCCGCAAACAGCAGCGCGCACACCAGCAAGTTCTTGAAGTTGTCGAAGACCTTGGTGCTCAGGTCGGCCTCAAGCAGTTCGAGGTACTTTCGCCACAGCCTGCGCATGGTCCGCGCTCCCGATTCAGCGGTTATAGCGAATGACGATGCCCTTCAACTTGCGCCCCTCGATTGAGCGGATATCGCGGTCCCACAACGGCCCGCTGACATAAGCCGCTACCGGCTGGATGCGGTCGTACACCACTACCACGGCATCGCCGCCAATGCCTGCAGCCTCGCTGCGCAATTTCTGCTCGATTTCACTGACCGAGGCCGACCCATCGGTACCGGCATCAACCACGATCTCGCCCAAGCGCACATGGGGCCGGGTCGGCTCGCTGCGCAGGATTTCCACGTTGCCCGGTAGGGTTGGCGCCGGGTGCGGCGCACCGACGTATTCAGTGGTGCGGGCGTCGATGCTGCTGCATGCCGTGAGGGCCAGGGCCAATGCGCCCAGCAGCATGGCGGGGACGAAACGATGCTTGAACATCCGTGATTCTCCTTGGGCAGCGTGGGGGAGCGCCAGAAAGAAGGATGGTCGAGAAATGCCTGATGGCAAGTGCAAGGTCCTGTCGGGGGGGGGGGGGGGGGGGGGGGGGGGGGGGGAAGGAGGGGGGGGGGAGGGGGGGGGGGGAGGAAGGGGGGGGGGGAGCGCGGAGGGGGGGGGG
>NZ_JBMOWQ010000252.1:0-12867 GCF_049310485.1 Pseudomonas sp. GZD-209 | reverse complement strand
GAGGGAAAACTCCTCCCAAGGGAGCGTGTGGGTTCACTGCGGGGTTTTCCCCCCCCCCCCGATAGCGTCAGCGAAGATTCACGCCGCCCTCGCCCGCTGCCCCTCGCGCACCACCTGCGCCAAGCGCCGCAACCCTTCCTCCAACTGCCCCGGCGCCACATGGCTGAAGTTCAGCCGCAAATGCCCATGATGCCGGTCCGGCTCTGGGAAGAACGGCTCGCCCGGCATGAACGCCACATCCACCGCCAATGCAGCCGCCAGCAAGGTGCGGGTATCCAGCGGCTGCTTGAGGGTCAGCCAGAAGAACAGCCCGCCCTCGGGCTGTTGCCAGTCGGCAAGGTCGGCGAAGTGCGTTTGCAGCGCGGCCTGGAACGCATCGCGGCGCTCGCGGTAGTAGTCACGCAGGGTCCCCAGGTGCTGCTGATGCTGCTCGCTGCCCAACCACTGCAGCACCTGCCACTGCCCGACGCGGTTGGTGTGCAGGTCGGCGGCCTGCTTGAGCCGCAGCAGGTATGGGAATAGATCAGGGCTGGCGATCAAGTAGCCGACCCGCAACCCCGGCAGCAAGGTTTTCGACACGGTGCCGGTGTAGATCCAGCTGGCCTTGCGCAGGCGACTGACGATGGGTGTGGCGCTGCCACCGTCGAAGCTCAGTTCGCGGTAAGGCTCGTCTTCGATCAAGGTGACGCCGAACTCGTCCAGCAATGCCGCAACCGCGTCGCGCTTGGCCTCGCTGTAGCGCAGGCCGGACGGGTTCTGGAAGGTCGGGATCAGGTAGATGAACGCCGGGCGATGCTGTTGCAGGCGCTGGCGCAAGGCGGCCAAGTCCGGCCCGTCGGCTTGCATCGGCACGGCCAGGCAATCGGCGCCGAACAGCTGGAAGATCTGCAGCGCGGCCAGGTATGTCGGGGCTTCCAGCAGTACCTCGGTGCCCTTGTCCAGGTACAGCTTGGCCGCCAGGTCCAGCGCCTGCTGCGAGCCGCTGACCACCAGCACCTGGCTGGCCTGGCAATCGATACCCAACGCCCGCGCCTCGGCCGCCAAGGCCTCGCGCAGGGCCGGCTCGCCCTCGCTCATGCCGTACTGGCCCATGGCGACCGGCATTTCATCCCACTCCACCTTAGGCAGCATGGCCTCGGCCGGCAAACCGCCGGCGAACGACATCACCTCGGGGCGCTGGGCCGCGGCGAGGATTTCACGGATCAGGGAACTCTTTAGGCGCGTGACACGTTCAGAAAAAGCCATGGGATCACCGGTAGCGAGGCGTGGAGGAAATAAGTCAAACTGCTTGACCGAAATTACGACGCCCTTCACGGATAAGTCAATATGCTTGACCTTAAGAACCCAACTTCACAGCAACAAGCCATGGAGGCGTTCTTCTTCGGCTACCAGGCGTTCACCGCCAAGGCTGACGAAATGCTCGAACGCCGGGGCCTGGGCCGGGTGCACCAGCGAATCGTGTTTTTCATCGCCCGCTACCCGAACCTGAGCGTCAAGGAACTGCTGGCCGTGCTCGGGGTGAGCAAGCAGGCGTTGAACATGCCGCTGCGCCAGTTGATGGAAATGCGTCTGGTGGACAGCCTGCCGTCCGAGGCAGACAAGCGCATGCGCCTGCTGCAACTGACCGAAGAAGGCGCGCGCCTGGAACAGGCCCTGCGCCGCGAGCAGGTGAAGCTGCTGGAGCGGGTGTTTGCCGAGGCCGGGGAAGCGGCGGTGAATGGCTGGCTGACGGTCAACCAGGCACTGGCCGGGAACCCGCAATGAGCGAAACCTACCAGGGCAGTTGCCTGTGCGCGGCGATCCACTATGAGCTGCTCGCCCGGCCCAAAGCGGTGACCCATTGCCATTGCAGCCAATGCCGCAAAGGCCATGGCGCGGCCTTCGCCACCTACGCCAGCGTGCCACGCAGTGCGTGGCGTCTGCACTGCGGTGCCGAGGCGCTCAAAGCCTACCCCTCCTCCACCGACGTGCTGCGCCAGTTCTGCGCACACTGCGGCACAAGCCTGTTCTGGTCGCGCAGCCAGGGCCCGTTCAGCGACTGGATATCGGTGGCGCTGGGCACCCTGGACACGCCCTTCGTGCCGAGCAAGCAGCAACACGCCCACCTAGACTGCAAAGCCCCTTGGTTGATGCTTTCGGATGTGCTTGCCGAATAAGGATGGACAGCACAGCAACGATTGTTCCTAAGGCTATGCTCTGCTTAGCCCGTCAATGGAGCGCACAGGACACAGAATGGGACTTTTCGACCGTTTGTTCGGCGGCCGTTTCACCCAGCCGCCACCGGATGAACCGACGCTCAGCGACGCCGCGATCATGCGCGAGCTGCACCCCTACCGCCCAGGCCTCAAAGCCTTCACCCAAGCCCTGCTGTCGCACCTGCCCGAGCAGGAACGCGCCCGGCTGGTCAGGCGGGTGCTACGCATCTACGGCCAGGGCGAGGAGCCGGCCAGCGCGTTGAGCCTCGCCCTGCTGGCCCCGGACAAGGCCTTGCCGCTTGAACAGCGGGCGCTGCTGGCCGTGGACTGGAACGGTTTCGACAGCTTCGAGTACCTGGCCCCTCACCTGGTCAAGGCCAGCGGTGTGACCGAGGACTATGCCTATGAACACAACGGCACACAGACCATGGCCCTGGTGCTGAGCGGCTTTGACCATTGGCTGGCGGGCCAGGGCAAACGCTTCCTGCAACTGGACACCGGCGGCGACGAGTATGTGGGCTGCATCGTCGCGGCCGACCAGGTCGACAGCATGATCGAACTGGCGCAGCAGGCCGGCATCGAGGCAGGCCTGGAAAGCTTCTGAACGCGGCGCTATTCGTTTGCCTGGCGTTTGGCGTTTTTCTTGACGATGGCCTTCATCCGGGTGGCGGCGCGCTGCACCGTCGCCATCTTTTCCGGGCGCTTCATGCCGCGCCATTTGCGGATTTCTTCGCGGGTACGGCCACAGCTCACGCACAGCTCGCTGTTGAGCTGGCACAGCGAGACGCAGGGGTTGTCGATGTCTTTGGCCATGGGCTGCTCCGTTAGCGGGCGCGCATCATACAGCAGGCACGGCCGCTTATCCTGCAGGTGAATCGGCGCGATCCTGTCTACGCTGCTGTACAGCCTGCCCACCCGCCAAGGAGTCGCTCATGCCCCTGGTTCGTATCGACATCAAGCGAAACCCCGACGCCAGCCACCTGCCAAGGATCGGCCAAGTCGTCTATGCCGCCATGAAAAGCACGATCAATGTGCCCGACCACGACAACTTCCAGGTCTTGACCGAGCACGACACTGACCGCCTGGTGAACGACCCGCAGTACCTGGGCATCCAGCGCTCGGACGGCCAGGTGTTCATCCAGATCACCCTCAGCGAAGGGCGCACCGTCGAGCAGAAGAAGGCGCTGTATCTGGCCATTGCCGAAGGGCTCAACCAGCAGGCGGGGGTGCGCCTGGAGGATGTGTTCATCAACCTGGTCGAGGTGCGCAAGGAGAACTGGTCGTTCGGCCATGGGGTAGCGCAATACGCCATATGACCAAGTCGGGCTTTGTGCTCACCGAGGCAGAGCCCTGCATCATCACCCGGCAATCCAGACCATTGTCTGCACCTTGATCTGCGGATGACTCTCCAGCGCTTCCCATTCGTCGAGGAAGACAAAGCCCTGCCTCAAATAGAACCCCACCGCCCGGGCATTCTCCGGCGCGACATCGAGGAAAACACGGTCATGACCACGCTCCAGCGCCCGGGCCTTGACCGCCTCGACCAGGCGGGCCGCAACGCCACTGCCCCTTGCCGCAGGCTCGACCCACATGCCAATCAGGTTGAAGCGCCCGGAGTCACTGACCGCAGCCCCGACCATCCCCAGCGGCGCCTCGCCAAGGACGGCCAACCAGAACGCCGTACCCGTCGATGAGGCACGTTGCTGCCAATGTTCATCACTGTAGCGGGCGGCGGCCAGGTAACTCACGCCAAAGGCTGTGGGGCTGTCCAGAAGCGCGGCAAGCCGCACCTCCTTCAAGCGCTGCCAATCCTGCTTCGTCGTCAGGCGAATTTCCATTCCCACCCCGGCCTCTATGCGACGCTTCTCATAGCGCACATCCCGGTCATCGACCGCCTCGACGCAGGTCCACCCCAATCGCCGGTAGAAGCCATTCGCCCGAATGACTTCATTGCCGTCGGTAGTCAGGTGGATCCGCTCGTGGCGCTGGAACAGCTCTTGTTCCGCCCGCTGCAACAGCAAGCGCCCCAAGCCCTTGCCTTCGTGCTGGGGGCGCACGAACAGGGCGAACACCTCCCCTTCTTCGTGATCGACCATGACAAACCCGGCAGGCTCCCGGCACCATTCGGCAATCCAGGCGCAGGGGCTACTGTCGATGGCGTCGGCGAGTGTGGCCGCCGTGATGCCCATGGCATGCAGTTGTTCACGGGAGAGGTGATTCTGTTTCACGCTGGTACGGATATCGAACAGCAGCTCGATATCACCAGGCGAAGCCTGACGCAGGGTTGCAGTCATCTCCAAACGTCCTTGTCGTTGCCGATGAGGCCGGCAGCATAGCAACTCATTGCCCGGTCGCGTACGGCGCCCCGGCATGTCTTATCGATTGCACTGATGATTACTATCGAAGGCCCCGCCTGTCGGCTGGGCAAAACCGGCTCTTATAATCGCCTCCCAATTGCCTCCCCGCTTCCCGCGCCTGCCTTCAGGCGACCTTCCCTCTTGGAACCCAACACCATGCCAAGCGCCAGCCAGGCCCCTCAGGGCCTTCCCGAACATGATCAACAGAGCGTCAGCCAGCAGTGGCTGGCGATTCTTTCGGTCGCCGTGGGCGCCTTCGCCCTGGTGACCAGCGAGTTTCTCCCGGTGGGCGTACTCAACGATGTCGCCAGCGACCTGGGCATCAGCGCCGGCCAGGCCGGCCTGATGGTGACCCTGCCCGGCATCATGGCCGCCCTCGCCGCTCCCTTGCTGTCGGTGGGCATCGGCGCCCTGGACCGCCGCTACCTGCTGATCGGCCTGACCCTGGTCATGATCATCGCCAACGCCGTCGTGGCCTACGCCAGCGACTTCAGCCTGCTGCTGTTCGGCCGTGTGCTGCTGGGCATCAGCATCGGTGGCTTCTGGGCCACCGCCATTGCCCTCAGCGGCCGCCTTGCGCCCAAGGGCGTGGGCGTGGCCCAGGCCACCTCGATCATCATGGTCGGTGTGACCCTGGCCACCGTGCTGGGCGTGCCCGTCGGCACCTGGCTGAGCGGCCTGATGGGCTGGCGCATGACTTTCCTGGCCACCGCGCTGGTGGGCGTGCCGGTGCTGCTGGCGCAGGTCTTCCTGCTGCCGCGGCTCAACCCGGACCGGGCCATCCGCGTCAGCGACCTGCCGGCCTTGTTCATCAACCCACAGGCACGGGTGGGCTTGATCGCGGTACTGCTGATCGGCCTGGCGCACTTTGCCGCGTACACCTATGTCGCGCCGTTCTTCAAACAGAGTGCCGGCTTCGATGGGCCGACCATAGGCTCGTTGCTGCTGCTCTACGGCGTGGCCGGGGTGCTGGGCAACCTGTTCGCCGGCTTCGCCGCCAACCGCAGCGTGCGCCACACGCTGATGCTGGTGGCACTGATGATCGCCATCAGCACTGCGCTGTTCCCCTACTTCGCTACCGGCATGACCGGCGCGGCGATGCTGATCGCGCTCTGGGGCTTCGCCTTCGGCGCCTTCCCGGCTTGCGCCAGCATCTGGATGTTCGTGGTGGCGCCCAAGGATGTCGAACGCGGCATGCCGCTGTTCGTTGCCATGTTCCAGGTGATCATCGCGCTGGGCTCGTTCTTCGGCGGGCGGATCGTCGACCAGCTGGGCAGCTCGGTGCTGTTGAGCCTGGCCACGGCCCTGGTGGGCTGCGGGTTCGTCACGGTGCTGGTGCTGGGGCGTAACGTCAGCAATAGCCTGGCGGCCCAGCCCGCCTGAAAGGGTTAGCGCATTTTGCCTGGACGTGGTTCGAATCCGGGCTTTAATGTCCACCTTCGAGGATCACCGCATTAGCTACGACGCCCTTGGAGGGTAGATACGCCCTGTGGCGGATTCGAGTGCCATGCACGCGTCTGATCAAGGAAGAGACGACATTGAAAACAACATTCGCCGCACTGTTGCTGGCCTGCCTGACAACCAGCGTATGGGCCGACGGCAACTCCGTCGGCTTTAGCGCCTCCACGCTGACGGATCCGCACAATGACCGTGCACTGGAGATGGTGGTCTGGTACCCGAGCAAAGCCATCACCGACACGCAACTGATCGGCGACAATCCGGTGTTTGTCGGTGCGTCTGCCATGCCTGACGCGCCACCTGCTGGCGGTAAACATCCGTTGGTGGTGTTGTCCCATGGCTACCAGGGCAACTGGCGCAATCAGGTCTGGCTGGCCAGCGCCCTGGCTCGCAAAGGCTATATCGTCGCCGCAGTCAATCACCCTGGCAGCACGACCCATGACCGCAGCCCGCAAGCAGCGGCGCAGTTATGGCAGCGCCCTCTTGATCTGGGTCGGACCATTGATGGGGTCATCGCTCAACCTGAAAAATTCGGTGCGGTCGCCGATGGCCGAATTGCAGCCGTGGGCCACTCGCTCGGCGGCTGGACCGCCCTGGAGATCGCCGGGGCGCGCTTCGACCCAGAGCGCTTCGAACAGGACTGCAACACCCATCCAGAGTTAGCCAGTTGCACCGTTTACGCACAGATGAAACCTGCAGGCTCCACAGAGTCCAAGGCTGCGCTGGGTGCCGATTGGCGCGACCAACGCGTCACCGCCGTGGTCACGCTGGACCTGGGCCTTTCGCGGGGGCTGACCGATCGAAGCCTGGCCGCCCTGCCGGTACCCGCCCTGGTGATCGCAGCGGGCGTACCGTCGCGTGAACTTCCCGCTGAACTGGAGTCGGCCAACCTGGCCAAACGCCTGCCCGCAGCTTCCAGTCGTTACGTCGAGATCAGCGATGCCAGCCATTTCACCTTCATGTCGATGTGCAAACCGGGCGCGCAGTCCGTGCTCGAGGCAGAAGTCCCGGGGGATGGCATCATTTGCCGGGATGGCGAGAACGGTCGTGCACGGGATGCTATTCAGCAGCAAGTTGCGTCGCTGATCGCAGCTTTCCTGGAGCAATCACCTGGCTACAAGAAAGACAGCTCGGTGGTTCGGCGCTCCGATGAACCCGCCCCCACAGGCATCTGAGCTGCCAGGCTGCTAACTTGAACGTCCAGCCCCGCAGGCAGCAGTCCGAGACTGCAGTCCCGGTCAACATTGTCATTTGCCAGGGCTCGGTACAGGGTCCATACCAATGACATCTCTGGTAAAGGAGTCACCGCATGTCGAAGCTTTATCCCAGTATTGATCCCGAGGGGCTGGTCGAGTACTCGGTGGTCTACACCGACCGCTCGCTCAATCACATGTCGCAGACGTTTCAAGGGGTGATGAGGAACATCTCCAAGACCCTGAAACAGGTCTATAACGCCCAGGCAGTTGCGGTAGTGCCGGGCAGCGGTACCTTCGGCATGGAATCGGTAGCGCGACAGTTCGCCACCGGCCAGCAATGCCTGGTGATCCGCAACGGCTGGTTCAGTTATCGCTGGAGCCAGATCCTTGAGATGGGCAACATCCCGGCGGCCACCACGGTGCTCAAAGCCCGACCGGTCGAAACCGGCCGCCAGGCGGCCTACGCGCCCCCGCCGCTGAACGAAGTGCTGGCGGCCATCGAGACGCACAAGCCGCAGATGGTCTTCGCCCCCCACGTTGAAACCTCATCCGGGATCATCCTGCCCGACGATTATCTGCGGGCCGTCGGCGATGCAGTGCATGCGGTGGGCGGCCTGTTCGTGCTGGACTGCATCGCCTCAGGCACGCTCTGGGTCGATATGCAAAAGTGCGCCGTCGACCTGCTGATCAGCGCACCGCAGAAAGGCTGGAGCGCCTCCCCCTGCTGCGCGCTGGTGATGCTTAGTGCTTTGGCCCTCGAGCGCATTGAGCACACGCAAAGCAGCAGCTTTGCCTGCGACCTGAAAAAGTGGTTGCAGATCATGCAGGCCTACGAACAGGGCGGGCATGCCTACCATGCGACCATGCCCAGCGATGCGCTGGCGCGATTCAACGACGTGATGAACGAGATGCAAGCCTGCGGTTTCGACAAGCTCCGCGACGAACAGTGGGCGCTGGGCGATCGGGTGCGCGCCATGTTGACCGGCAAAGGCATCAAAAGCGTGGCCGCAGCCGGGTTCCAGGCCCCGGGCGTAGTGGTGAGCTACACCGATGATGCCGATATCAAGAGCGGTAAGAAATTTGTCGCGCACGGCCTGCAGATAGCTGCCGGAGTGCCGTTGCAATGTGACGAACCGGCCGACTTCCAGACCTTCCGAATCGGGCTGTTCGGGCTCGAAAAACTGAATAATATCGAGCGCACGGTCAGTACTCTTGAGCAGGCGCTGGACGAAGTGATGGGGAACTAGGCTCTGTACGAAGAGTTTTGTGGGAGCGGGCTTGCCCCGCGATGGAGTGCGAAGCGCTCCTCTAGCCGATATCAAATAGTGTCAAAGACGCCGCGAATTCAGGCTTTGCTGCCGCGTTGCTGCAGATCGCGGGGCAAGCCCGCTCCCACAACGATGGATGACCATACTTTTCGTACAGAGCCTAGGATCTTGAGTCTGCCTCAAAATTGCCGGGTTTGTTCTATGAGAAAGGGCTTGTCCCGCGAAGAGGACAGCCCTGGAAATGAACCCGCCTGGCACGAGCTACGCCCCTGCTCGCTGGGCAAGCTCGCTCCTACAGATAGTGGCTGGCTTGTTGGCGGCTATACCTATTCAGTGTCTGCTTCGGGTCGGAGGTAGACACTCGTCACGGGCTGCTTTCGACCCAAAGCAGACTCTCGCCAGGGTCTGCATACGGCTCGCAGCGGCCATTCGCTCTGAGACACTACGCGCATTCAAGCCTGTTTCGCAGAAACTCAATAAACCTTTGGGTTTTCGCCGGGAGTAAACGGGTTTCAGTGAGCGCGTAAACGGACACAGGCGATGCCTGCCATTGCGGTAGGACTTTGCGAAGTTTCCCGTCCGCAAGGTCTTGCGCCGCGATACCCTCTGGCAACAACGCCACGCCCAGGTCCAACGTTGCCAAACGTCTCAGCATGCCTACGCTGTTGAGTTCGAATCGCCCTCCTACATCTACCTGCTCGTTATGTGCATCGTTGGACAACGTCCAACGATCGGCACCTGCTCCACGCAATCGCAGACATTCGTGGTTGACCAGTTCATAGGGGTGCTCAGGTTCACCGCAGGCCTCCAAGTATCCTGGAGACGCATACAGGCCGCGCCGTAAGCTTGCGAGTTTACGAGCGATCAGGTTCGAGTTCGGAGGTTCCCCCATCCGAATCACCACATCAACCGGATCACTGATCAGATCGACCTGACGCGGGCTCAGATCGAACTCAAAACTGATGCCGGGGTAGATCCTGGCGAACTCCGCAATCAATGGGGCCAGGTAGACAGTGGCGAAATCGACGGGTAACGAGGCGCGCAATAAGCCGCTGGGCCGCGCCAGCATTTCCCCTAGCTGCTCATGCGCCAGACGGGCTTCATCGACGATTCGTTTGCAGCGTTCAAAGTACAACTGGCCCGCTTCGGTGGGCTCGATCTTGCGAGTCGTGCGGTGCAACAACCGCAAGCCAATCCCCTTCTCCAGCTCGCTTATTCGCCGGGACAAGGTCGAGTTGGGTATCCCCAGCGTTTCTGCCGCACGCGTGAAACTCCGCGCCTTCACCACCTCGACAAACAGCGCCATGTCGTTGAGAAATTCCACGGCATTATCCCATTAGTGGATTAGTCATTTCGATTTTACTGGATTTATCCCGAATACGGATTGACCAATCATAACCACATCACTACTGAGGAACACCGTAATGAATTCTCTTTTTTCCGAAGTTCAGGTAGGCCGCTACTCCCTGTCCAACCGTATCGTCATGGCGCCAATGACCCGCTCGCGCTCCGATGACGCCGGTGTGCCCAGCGACATGGTTGCAACCTACTACGCACAACGCGCCACTGCCGGTTTGATCATCAGCGAAGGCGTCTTCCCCGTTTCACTCGGTAAAGGCTATGTCCGCACACCAGGTATTGAAACCACGGAGCAGATTGCCGCCTGGAAGAAAGTCGCTGACGCGGTCCACGCTCGCGGCGGTCGTATCTTCATGCAACTGATGCATTGCGGACGCGTGTCTCACCCTTCGTTGCTGGCTAACGACGCACAGCCGCAAGCCCCCTCTGCAATAAAGGCCGCCGGCCAAACCTACACCGCCACCGGGTTGCAGGATTTCGTGACACCTCACGCCCTGACCGTCTCGGAAATTGCCGATGTGGTTGAAGGCTACCGTCAGTCCGCACGTCGGGCGATTGAAGCCGGTTTCGACGGCGTTGAATTGCACGCTGCTTCGGGATACCTGCCTGAGCAGTTTCTCTCCACTGGCAGCAACCAGCGTAACGACCAATACGGTGGTTCGGTAGAAAACCGTGCTCGCTTCGTTCTGGAAGTGCTCGCCGCCATGGTGAGTGAAGTGGGCAGTGACCGTGTTGGCATCAAGATCTCCCCGGAAATGAATTTCAACGACATCGTCGATGCCAATCCACAGGAAACCTACACCTGTCTGGTCAAGCAGCTTCGCGACCTCAAGCTCGCTTATCTACACGTGGCGCTGTTCGGGGCCAAGTTCGACTACCACGCCGCATTGCGTCCGCTGTTCGACGGTAGCTACCTGATCGGCAGTGGCCAGACCAAAGACAGCGCCGAGTCGCTGATCGCTGAAGGTAAAGCAGACGCAGCGGTGTTCGGCAGCGCCTTCCTGGCCAACCCCGATCTGCCGGAGCGGTTCCGTACAGGCGCTGAGTTGAATACTCCAAACAAGGACACTTTCTACGCCCCGGGCGCAGAAGGCTATATCGATTATCCCACCCTGTCTCAAGGGGTCTGAGGACCGCCACCATGCTTTCCATCGCACGTTTACAGCGCATGAACCACGGCAGCCAGTTTCGGGCGTTCAGTCTGAGTGGAGATCAGTATGCGAAACCTATTGATCCATTCCTGGGTGTGGACCATGCCTGGATCAGCGGACCGACGTTTCCACCTCATCCACATGCGGGTTTTTCAGCGGTCTCCTACCTTTTTCTGGATTCGGAAACAGGCATCGACAACCGGGACTCGCTGGGCAATCGCAACCTGATTCAACCCGGTGGTTTGCACTGGACGGCGGCGGGTGGAGGCGTCGTTCACGAAGAGGTCCCGGCTGAACCGGGCAAGACCGTTCACATGCTGCAAATTTTCATCAACCTGCCCAAAGACAAGCAGGCAGATGCGCCCTTTGTCTTCAGTGTGGAGGCTCATGATGTCCCTACGATTTATTTGGCAGGCGCAAAAATTCGAGTCCCACTGGGTAACTTCGAAGGGCTGGCTTCTCCGTTGTTATTGCCGACAGACGTAAGGCTTCTGGACATCGCCCTTGAAGCCGAAAGCGAAGTGAAAATTCCGGTGCCGCAAGGGCATGTGGCGTTCGTGATGCCAATCGACGGTGAGATCTACATCGACGGGGAGGCCTTCAACCTGACTGCCCCCAAAGCGCCAGTCAATCTTCCTCAGGGCGCAGATCGGGTTGTCACGCTCCAAGCAAGAAACGGAAATGCCAAGGCAGTCATGTTTTCCGGCACTCCGTTGAATCAACCGGTTTTTTGGCAAGGACCAATGGCCCTCGCTTCGATGGGCGCGCTGGCCAAAGCAGTAGACAGCTACCGGCGCGGCGAGTTTGGAACGCTGCAAGCTCGTTAAACGATTCAATTTTCCAACAACCGGGGCAAGTGCCCCAACGTGGACGCCAGGAGAATCACCATGACATTCGAAAATTTCAATGCTGACAATGCGGCCCTACTGCTGATCGATCACCAAGTCGGGACCATGGGCTGGGCTAAATCCATGCCCTTTGAAGAACTGAAGCGCAACGCGTTGATGCTGGCCAAAGCCGCACGCATCCTGAGGCTCCCCGTCGTACTGACTTCCAGCATGGAAGAATATGCCCAAGGCCCGCTGCTGAGCGAACTGGAAGAGATCCTTCCGACTGAATTTGCAGGCCGCATCAAGCGACTGGGAATCGTCAATGCAATGGACGATGAAAACTTCGCCGCAGCCGTGAAGGCGACAGGCCGCAAGAAGCTGATCATTGCTGGTGTGACCAACGATGTGTGCACCGTCTACCCGGCGCTCTCTTTGGTCCGTGAGGGTTATGAAGTGCAGGTAGTCGCCGATGGGGGCGCTTCGCCTACCGCCATGGCGGATGACATTGCTTTGCGCCGAATGGATAAGGCCGGTGTGACGCTGACCACAACCAACCAGCTAATCGCCGAACTGGCAGGCAGCTGGGCAACCCCGCAAGGCGGCGAGTTAGTCCAAGTGCTTATGGAAGCCTTTGGCGAGTAAGCAAGCTTCCAATGGCCCGGAACACCTCCATGCGGGGTTTCCGGGCCTCTATCGACTACAAAAAAGTGTATGTCAGGCTTGATTGGGCTCCGTGGCGTTCGTGTACCCAAACGTCATGTTTACGCCTGTCGGGATGATCACCATCGTCAGTACTGACCGAGCGCTCTGGGTCGAAAGCGCTCTGTCGTGAACGGCAGTACTCGACCCAAGCGGGCATTGAGCTGCTGACATCACTGTTGAGCGTTAATGCCTTAGGCTCTGTACGAAAAGTATGGTCATCCATCGTTGTGGGAGCGGGCTTGCCCCGCGATCTGCAGCAACGCGGCAGCAAAGCCTGAATTCGCGGCGTCTTTGACACTATTCGATATCGAGTACAGGAGCGTTTCGCACTCCATCGCGGGGCAAGCCCGC